>CALKUN010000082.1 GCA_937996675.1 uncultured Candidatus Saccharibacteria bacterium | reverse complement strand
AACTTTATATTGCCGCTCATTGACTGTCCACCTTTTCTGGGGAAGTCCAATAGGCCCTGACGCAGAAAAAGTGCTTGAGCAATGCGAAGCCTTCGGTGCACACGCTGGAGGCAATTATTTGCCATTTCTGCCGCGTTTCTATAAAAGCGCCCGATCAGTTCTTTTTGCACTACTTGACAACATGCCACTCATCACGACAAGCAGCGACGAATCGATATTAAAAGCTATTGCCTTTTTGCTAGAGAATAGACAGGCAAAGGGGGAGTGGTTATGGACTTTAGGATTCCTCGACCTTTCTTGGATCACCGAAAAATGGTGGCCTCTTGTCATTGGCCCAGGTAGCAAGACGAACTCTCACCCGGAACGCGTTACACGACGATACTTTGAGCTTTGCGTCTTCACCCATTTGATGTTTGAGCTGAAATCAGGAGATCTAGCTATCACCGGTGGCGATAAATTTGCTGACTACCGCCTCCAGCTTATTTCTTGGGATGACTTCGAACGTGAACGGATAACCTACGGCGAACAGGTAGGATTTCCTAGTGATGGTAAGGACTTTATTGATGAGATGCGCGCAAGGCTTACTAAAGCGGCCAACGAAGCCGATATGTCTTTCCCAACCAATGAATCGGTGCGCTTTGAAAATGGTGAGCCAGTAATTACCAAGATACGGTGCCGCTCAGTACCAGCAGGATTTGAGCTCCTTGATCAGCTCATGAACGAGCGGCTGCCCGCGGTCAATATCGTCGATATCCTTGCTGACACCGATCATTGGTTAGAGTGGACAAAATGCTTTGGCCCATTATCAGGTTTTAAAGCCAAGATTGAGAATCCACGAGAGCGGTATATTGCCACAACCTTTTGCTATGGCTGCAATCTTGGCCCTACCCAAACAGCTCGTTCAATAAAAGGGCTGGATCGACGACAAGTCTCTCTTGTAAACCAACGCCATGTAACCGACACAACTCTTGAAGAGGCGACTGTCCAAGTAATCAACGCCTACAACTCCTTTGCTTTGCCCAAGCTCTGGGGAACTGGTAAACGAGCCTCGGCTGATGGCACCAAGTGGGACCTTTACGAACAAAACCTGCTTTCCGAGTATCATGTGCGCTACGGTGGCTATGGCGGCATCGGCTACTATCATGTCTCCGACACCTACATCGCCCTATTCAGCCACTTCATCCCTTGCGGTGTTTGGGAAGCAGTCCATATCCTTGATGGTTTGCTGCAAAATCGCTCGCAAATCCAACCAGACACCATCCACGGCGATACACAGGCGCAAAGCGCACCAGTATTCGCCCTTGCCCATTTGCTCGGTATCAAGCTCATGCCACGTATCCGCAACTGGAAGGACTTAAAACTCTTCAGGCCAACACAAAATGCGCACTATACGCATATTGACTGTCTTTTTGCAGAGTCCATTGACTGGGATCTTATCGAGATGCATTTCCTAGACATGCTCCGAGTTGCCGTTTCGATCAAGGCTGGACACGTGACAGCTGCAACAATACTGCGCCGCCTTGGAACCAGTAGCCGTAAGAACAAGCTCTATTTTGCTTTCCGCGAACTCGGTCGAGTTATCCGTACGATCTTTCTTTTGAGCTACATCGGCGATGCTGAACTTCGTCGTACGATTCAGGCAGCAACGAACAAAAGTGAGGCTTTCAATGGCTTTGCTCAGTGGGTTGCCTTCGGTGGTGGCGGTGTAATTGCGGAAAATGACCGCGACGAACAACGTAAGGTGATTAAATACAACCATCTCGTCTCAAGCCTCGTGATCTTTCATACTGTTGATGCGATTACCAAAGTTCTTAGCCAACTTGAGGATGAGGGATATGAGTTCAGCCGAGAAGCTTTGGCGGTACTATCACCATACCGAAGGGAGCACATCAATCGCTTTGGGGATTACACGCTGAACCTTAAAAGAGTGCCGGAACCAATTTCAGACAAATCTTTTTAACGCCAGATCGGATAAATAGCTTGGACAAGAA
>CALKUN010000081.1 GCA_937996675.1 uncultured Candidatus Saccharibacteria bacterium | reverse complement strand
GGAAGTTGGGCAAGTAGCCCTCAGTCACGCCCGAGTCGGGAAGCTAGCGGTACGACCGCGCTGGCGCCTTTCGCGCCTGCTTCCCGGCCCTTGGTACCACATTCATATGTTTTGTTCCTACCAGAGCACTTGATCCGTCGAGAAATCTGGCAGGATAAGGAATTATGAAGCCCCGAACAATCTTACTTCTAAGATTGTTCGGGGCTTTTGTCGGAAGCTAGGCCGGCTGGGTGATGTCCGTGTCGGCGACTGCGTCGTTGAGCGCTGTGAAGTGCGCGTCGAGGTAAGGGAAGACGTGTTCGGCGGCGGCAAGGGCGGATCGAACGGTGACGCCACGTGTCCCTTGCGTGTCCTGATCCAGCTTGCTGAGCTGGTCGAGCAGCCAGAGGAAGGACTCGAGCTGGGAGCCTTCGAGCCGATCGTTGCCATCAGCACTGATCGGCGTGCTGTGCATCTCGTCGCAGACGGCGATGAAGAAGTCGAGTCGCTCGGAGTCGGTCAGCGGTGAGCCCCAGCGAACGTTGAGGAGGTTGGGGCCTCGTTCGTCGTCCAAAAGGACGCGGGGTGACTGGCTGGCGCTGCGGTGGGCCGCATTGACGACTGCCTCATGCCAGGTGAGATGTCCGATTGTCATGGTGACCTCCAGGTCGTGGGTAGGTGCTTCATTACGGGGAAGCAAAAGGTTCGCCTATTATGCTACTAAAATAGCAAAAAATCAAGTATTCTCTTCTCGTTCATGCCTAGTTTTAGACTCAGATCTGCGCCATAATAAAGCTTATGGATATTACCCGAGCGATCGCTCAGTATGACAAGCATAATATTTTTGACTCGATCGACATCCAGCCCAGTCATTTACGACTAAACTTTGCTGACAGCATGCGCGACGATGTTACTCGCAAGTGGGGGACTGGCATACAGAATATTGTCTTCGCTGGTATGGGTGGCTCGGCCTTGGTACCCGATCTACTAAAAGATTGGCTGGTTGCTCGACTAAGTATTCCTATGGAGATCGTACGCAGCTATACCCTGCCGGGTTATATTAATAATCGAAGCTTGGTGATCATCTCTAGCTATTCGGGCAATACCGAAGAAGCTGAGGAAGCCCTGGATGCTGCCGTCAAGAACAATGCTCAGATCGTGATCATGGCAGCCGCTGGCGATCTCGTGTTGGCAGCGCACAATAAGCATCACCTCTTGCTCGAGCTGCCCCACGTATCCCAGCCTCGCTTGTCGGTCTTTGCTGCGCTCAAGGCGCTGGCTTGTCTGTTTGGCGACATGGGCTTGGCGGCTGATGTGGACTTACGGCGCGAGTTGCAGGATGTGGCGGACAAGCTCGATATCGCTAAGACATCCTTCAATCTTGATGTCTCGGAAGAGAAGAATATCGCCCTCAAGCTAGCTCGCCAGCTTATCGGAAAGCCCGTCCTGGTGTATGCGGGGCACTCGATTAGCTCGGCTGCATACAAGTGGAAGATTAATATTAATGAGAGCGGCAAGCAGATGGCATTCTATAACGTGTGGCCGGAGCTTAATCATAACGAGATGCAGGGCTGGTTCTTTCCTGAAGAGAAGGGGCTCACGTATGTGGCTCTGACGACTCCTTATGAGCACGTGCGCATCAAGAAGCGTATCGAAGTGACCCATGAGGTGTTGCGGGAGCACGGCTATGATCCGATCGTGGTTGAGGCCCGGGGCGATACGCCTCTGGAGGCATTGCTATACCTGGTGATGCTCGGTGATTATGTCACTGCATTCATGGGTATCTTGAACGGTATCGATCCAACATCTGTCGACATGATAGAAGACTTCAAGAAAAAACTCGGCCGACCGTAGTATGGCGCGGACGAAGTCTTCCGGTCTTCAGCGCAATCAAGTGATTTGGGCTGGTGTGATTCTGGTGGAAATAGGCATTGCTCTCTTCTTCATCTGGAATTGTTACCAAGCCAATGGCTGTCAAACAGACCAGTGTGTACCGACAGGATTCGCGATTGGCTCAACGTGTTTGCTGGTGGGCGCGAAAGTTCTAGGTGCATTTGTAGGCGCGGATGCCGTCGTCGGCTGGATGATCTCACGGGAACCAAAGTAAGGTATGCCTTACAGATTGGCGTAGGTGAATGGTTTTCAGATATAATCGCTAGGTTCGACATCTGGAGAGGTGTCCGAGTGGCTGAAGGAGCACGCTTGGAAAGCGTGTATGCGGGCAACCGTATCGCGGGTTCGAATCCCGCTCTCTCCGCCATATTAAAAGATCCGGCCATTTGGTCGGATCTTTTAATATCTGGGGTAGGTGTGAGATTCGAACCCGGTTGCCCGAAGGGCTGGGTTCGCATAGGAGGGAAGCACGCACAGGAGTTTACTCCGAGCATGCAACCGAAGTATTCTCGTGATTTATAACGAGCATCCGCTCTCAGCATTCTCTATTTTTAATGTATCTATCCGAGCTCATATTAATAAAAAACGGCCCGAGATACACTGAAGTAATCTCGGGCCGTGAGGCCATGAAGGCGTCTACTAGAAGATGACGCGGATGATGACCTCGGCGACGCAGGCCGGCTTGATCGCGCCCTCGACCTCGGTGGTGAACTTGTAGACGATGTCTGCCACGTTGGTGTCGACGGGCGTGACCGTCAGGAGGTCGACGCCGAGGCGGACGCGCGAGCCGACGGGCACCGGGGAGGGGAAGCGCACCTTGTTGGCTCCGTAGTTGATCTGGGTCGTGGCCCCCGTGATCTCCATCACCTCCGGCGCGAGCACGGGGCCGAGCGACATGGTGAGGTAGCCGTGAGCGATGGTGCCGCCGGTGCCGAACGGATCCTCCTTGGCGGCGCGCTCGACGTCGACGTGGATCCACTGGTAGTCGCCGGTGGCCTCCGCGAAGAGGTTGATGCGGTCCTGCGTGATCTCCAGCCAGCCGCTGTAGCCGAGATGGTCGTTGATGCGCTCGTTGAGGGCCGCCATGCTGTCGAAGACGACGTGATCGCAGGTTGCGGTGTGGGTCATTGTGAGGTGCCTACCTTTCATGGGTGTATAAGGCTTTGCAACTATATACTGAGTGAATGCGTAGGTCAATAGTTTGTACGAGCTAGCTAAGAGAACGTAACGTCGGTTTCAAAGAAGAGCATAGGCTCTTGTTCTCGGTGGGTGGATACAAACTGCATCGTATCGCTCTTGAGGACATCAAAGAAGTTACCCGTGATCACTGGCTTGACCGGTCCGACGAGCTTGCCGTCCTTGAAGTAAAGGCACTCAGCGCACGGGAGTGAGTAGGTGCCGAGCAGACCATTTTGTGTGTGAATACCGAGTGCGCTAAATGCTAGAAGGTAGGTACCCGTCGCGGCACTCAGATCTTCAAATGTTTTGAGATTATTGAGTACGGCTTCACCGGTGTTGCTGCCTGTTCGAGCAGTATAGCCCAGACGATGAGCTGACTTGAGGTCGCAGATTGGCTCGACAAGTTTACCGTTCTGGATGGCAGTATACTTTTGGCTCATAACTCCCTGTGAGTCGATACCGAAACTATCAATATGAAGGTCACGGGTCTGATCAAACGATAGGGTGACTGATGGGTGAGTGACAAGTAACTGCGCCTCAAAATCTTCTTTGGTGAATCGAGAGCTACCAGTTAGGATGCTCATGCCCGAGAGGTGATTGAGGAGAAATTTGTCTATCAACTCTCCTCCGCCCATCAAGAAAATTGGCAGATGTTTCTTGGCAGGTTTAATGATGTCCTCTCGCAAGGCCTTTCCAAAAGCGAGATTTTCGGTGATGTTCTTTTGAAGATTTGGTACGAGTTGATCATAGCTGCGTGTCGAGAATGAGACATCAAATCTACCATCCAGTTCGTAACTGCCTTCAAAACGATTCGCTTCGACTTGTACCGAAGTGCCCGTACTGTCTGCATAGGCTGTGTGTCGATGAGTTCCTTGTAGTTCACCTTCGATCGACTTTGGGTCTCCCTCTAAGAGCAGTTCACGAATGCGGGTGGCTTCGGGGAGAAGGGTAGCAAGAAGGTTGGCAGGGTAGCCTGAGTCTGGAATGAGCTTGGGGAGAGTGGATGACTTGGGGTGGCTAGCGAGCATCAGTGCTTCGGGACTGACGATGGCGGTTTTGTGAGCAAGGGTAATCATGTCATCGGGGTTAGTTTGCGTGGGGTTGATGCTCCCATAGGCGATTTTGGTGCCTTCTAGCTCGATGGCGTATTGCATGCTAAGACCATCTTGTTGACTGGCGGGTTGATAGATATCAGCAACGGATTTCTTTGAAAACCCAACCGTGCTTTGCTCGGCGTATGACGCGTACAGCCGCCATTTAATGATACTTGTGTCGTGTTCAAGTGCCCTGATGTAGGGCTCAATGGTGTCCTGGATACTCATTAGGCTACCGTGAGACTTTCATTTGGTTCGAGGAATACGAGCGCGTTTCCACCACTGTTGACGTGAGCCGACTGGCTATTCTTACCGCAAAAACCAAAGTCGCTTGTGTCAATCTCGCCAGCTCCAAATCGAATACTTTTGAGGGCAGAAAGTGCATCACCAGAGAACGAAACCGGTTTGTAGGGAGTGATACTGTCGGTGGTGATCTCATATGCATATTGGGTGCCAAACATAAATGTCCCACCGGCTGGATTGACTGATCCACCACTCATGCCCTGGATATACAGAACAGTGGGGTGATCCTTGAACATACCGTTGGCTTGTAATGTGCGCTGGGCAATTACAGCTTTGGAGACACTGTCGTCTTCGACCATATTCTGATGATTATCGATATGTACATAGGTGTTAGACATGCGCGGGATGGCAGGAGCACTATAGCTTTCGGAGCGTTCGCAGTTTTTGTTGGGTACTCCAATGCGTGCAGCTGAGAAGATGTCGCTAATTGACTCGTGAAGTTTGCCATCCTTAACGATACTCACTCGCTCACGGGCGTTGCCGAATGCGCCATATGGATGGAACCCATGTATGAGTCCTTCTTCGTGGTCAGTAACATTGATGCCGGCATCGGCCACGGTCACACCAGACTTAAAGCGGCCATTATCATCGCCCAGCACACTGCCACCACCAGCTATAATGTCCGATTCAGCTGGATGTCCAAGGGCTTCGTGTGCGATCATTCCGATAAGCTCAGCATCCATAATGACGGCTGGGCTACCGCCCTTGATAGATGGCGCCGCGGCCTGCTCGATAGCTTGCTTAATTCCAGCTTCAAAGTGGTCATCAGTGGCGGCAAGTGCAGCCTTGAGGTCTTCGACACTGTTACCAGCTCCGCGATACATGGACTCGGCCGATCCATCGTCTGTACGGATAGTTGCACGGGCACTCAGTCGAACCTTAGGAATACTAAAGTCGACATCCGTCCCATCGGATCGGACAATACGCCATTGATCTTGCTCAATATTGCCCATGCCGTTGAAGCTCGCATCTGGACAGGCTTTTACCGCTCGTTTGTCGAGCCCGGCCAGTATCTTTGGCAACTCATCGAGTTCGTAATCAAGCAGTGGCTTGTGCTGGTAGTGCAAGCTGTCTTCGCCAAGATTCACTTGCGGGTTGAGGTCATAGATCTCATGCGCTTTGGCAATTCCGAGATCTTCATTCTTTATAGCGGCGTGTTTGAGCTCGGTGTACAGCTTGAGTATGGCCTCGTCAGAGAGCTCGTTGGTTGAGCCAAACGCAACGTGACCAGTTTTCGTAAAAACATAGAGGCCGAGCCCGGTATCTTGTCCGATTCGATTTTCGTCGAGCTGGTGATTGCGCCATATAGCAGCATAAAAGTCGCGCTTGTGCCAACGCGCTACAACATACATCTCATCGCGCTTGGCGATTGTAAGGAGTGTATCGATGTGGGCGTCATATTCACGTAAAAGTTTTGACATCCTTTTATTATACGCTTTGTTGGGCCTTCTAGCACGGCTTTTATATCTGTTGACTACAATGTTCTTATGCTGAAAAGTGACAGCGGCCTCACGTGAGTGAGGCCGCTAGAGTCGGACAAAGGGCAGTAATGAGCTCGAAGACTGTAGCGATCTTCTCGCTAAAATCATCGGTAGCCGGAATGCGTACGTGATGCGGATGTCCTTCGTAGGCGTTCCAGATACGCTCGTCGAGAAGCACTGCTTCTTCGGGTGTTTCGTATCGCGTAGCGTTGGTGTCGTTCCCAAAAGCCCCGGGGTTGATGGTTGCCAGCGTGTCGAGGTGGATGACCAAATCATAGTTGGACATCAGTCCGTCGAATGATTCGCCAAAGTACTTCGCCAACTCTCGGCCGGTTACGCCCAGATAGCCAGCGTTGTCAAAAACACCACGATCGTGACCGATCAGTGGAATATTGTCAGCCGCCGCAACTGCTTGGGCGAGCTCTTCAAGTCCACGCTGGGTGTGAAAGATTCCACGCTGGAGGGTCCGCACCCACGCAGGGTGGTAGCTTGCCTCTCGATTGACCGTAGGCCACAGATCACCGAGTAGCACGCTGGCTACCTCGGGGTAGTAGAGCAATTGACGGCCAAGCGCTTCCTCGAGCAGCCGAAAAAGTGTCGACTTGCCGGACTGCGGACCACCGTTGAGGACGAAGCTGCGAGGCTGGTTCATGCCGCACCTTTCAGGGGAGGAATGCCATAGCGCGCGAGGTTCTTGGTCTTGTAACGAGCATCGGCTGTGACCTCGATGCCCTTTCCGAGCCATGTCGGGAAGAGTATGGCGTTCAGTTCAGCTGCGACGCGTTCGACGTCTTCGGCTGCGGTGCCGGTCTCCGCGGGCTCGAGCTCAACGAGCACAAGTCCCTCGAGGGCACCGGAGCAGATGTCGATCAGCCATGTGAATCCACCGTCGAGAAAGGTGTATCGATCCTTGGTGACGATTGGCAGATCTGGAGTGAGGAGATCGCTGTATTCTTGAGCTGAGATCGTTTGCTCGGTCTCGGTGCGTGCGATCGTGCCGTCGCTTTTCCAGGTCTCCCAGTAGGTCGTGCCGTCGGTACGTATGCGATGCTCTCCTGCATCGATGGGGAGATAGGCCTGTGTGAGTCGTTGTGGCTCACCCCTCAGTAGGCCGGTGGGTGGAATGTTGAGGAGCCTCCATTTGCGTTCGAGTTCCATTGAATGTCCTTTGTGTCGAGGTACTTACATGTCTAGCTTATGGGGCGTTGAGTCCCCGATATACCAATTCTTTTTGAGTGATGTCTGACTTTCGCTCTCCTAGAGCTCATCAGGCAGGGCATACCCTGCGAGTCAGGGGGAGTTTTGGCAAGGTCTCCCCGTAACTTGGCAATGTTGTTAGCGATTGTGGCCGAGTGCGATGATCCGGTTGAAGATGATCGCTTGGTCTCGTGCATCCTGCAGGGCGTTGTGGGTGAGACCGGTCTCTGGCTTGATCTCGGGTGGAAGCTTGGCCATGCTGGTTTCGCCCCAAGTGCAGCCAGTGGCTCCCATGTAGAGAGACTTGCTGTCCAGTGCGCTGATGCCGAGCGGGTTGCGACCGATGAAGTGATGCAGGTAGTAGTTCACAAACATCCAGTCGAAGGGGGCGTTGAAGCCGACCATGACCAATCGCTTGCGAGGATACATTTCCTGTACGTCATCGAGCCAGCCGACAATCTGTCGAGTGGCTTCTGCGGCCGGCAAGCAGTTGCGCAAGTAGGCACGGTCAAATCCGCTGACCGCCATGGCTTCAGGCACAAATTGGTCGGTCATATAGCGGAGCTCGATATAAAACTCCTCATGCCATCCCTCTGATCCAACGACACAGGCCCCAAAGCTGATCATGCTGTAATCGCCGGGTATCGGGCCGTCTGCCTCGATGTCGACCGAGATATATACCTCGTTTGTGATGTCCGTCATTACATATTCCTCTCGTAGGTACGCCGACTTTCGCTGTGGTGAGCAGCTCGTCAGGCGGGACTATCCCGCGAGTCGGGGGCGGTTTTGAAAGGACCGCCCGGAACCCTTTGGTCGTTGAGGTCTATATTCTCCAGGCGTGGATGTCGCAGTCTCCGTTGTCACCGCATGCACTACACTCCCAGCAGCCACAGCTCTGCCGCCTGATGTGTCCAGACGAGCTCACTGTGGAGTTTCGTCCGGCGCCATGGAATTCGTTGCGGCACTTGGCTCGCCTGTCGGCCGGTATTGCTGGCACTGCTGCGGATCGTATGCGCTCAGCAGCCTCTTCTGTCTGCTTGGCTTCCAGCTCTTTTCGCGTGGATTCGTCTCGCAAATCTCTGGCTTCTTGGCGGAGCTGTCGCGCAGTCTCGTCAAGCTCTCGAGCTCGCTCTTCGGCGCGTTCTTTGAGCTGTGCGGCGTCAGCCGAGAGGGCTTCAATAAGCTGGTCGTCGTGATTGGTGTCCATTGCTGGCTCCTTGTGGGGTGCGGGGCTGACTTTCGCTCGTTCGTCGAGGTCTCGTCAGGGGGAGCGCTTACTCCCCGAGTCAGGGGGCAGTTTTGGAAGGTCTGCCCCGGAACCTATCTCTGGCTTACATGTCCCACCACTCTGCTGGCCTGAAGTCTGCGTCGGGGTCCATCGAGTCTTCGCGTCGTCCGCTCCGTCGCGCTGGTGGCGTAGGCTTACCTGGCTGAGAGGTGGCGTGGAGTCGTCGAGCCGCCTCCCTGAGAGGGAGAGCTTGGCGATGCAGCTGTCTCGCTTCTTCCTCGAGCGCTTCGGCCCGAAGGGTGGCTTCTTCTCGCAGCGCTTTAGCTTGCTCTGTCAGCTGCGCGCTGTAGGTCACGTTAGGGTCGAGGTTCTGGCTCGAGTCGACTGGGGTCTCGGTGTCGTGGAGGCCGACCAGGGCGGCTTCTCGGTAGATCCGTGCAGCTTCGTCGAGCCGGTGAGCTTCAGTCGAGAGGTCGCTCGCTTCTCGCTCGAGTTCTTGTGCTCGAGTGCTGGCGCTTCTCCTCAGCTCGTTGCCTTGCCCGATCATGGCTCGAGCGCGAGCTGCTTCTGCGGCGTGGTCAGTCATGGTGTCTCCTTGTGGGGTGCGTCCGACTTTCGCCCTGGCTTGGGCTTCGTCAGGCGAGGGTCTATACCTCGCGAGTCGGGGGAGGGGGTGTGCCCCCTCCCGGTGGTTAGAGATCCAGGGTCTTCCAGCAGCGTTTGCAGATGCGCTTGAAGTCCTGGCCGTAGCCTCGCATGCCTGCTCGGGGTCGTTGCTCTCCGCAGAGCTGGCAGTGTGCGCAGCGCTTGTGCTTGGCAGGCGGTTGGGGTGCCTTGTGCGCGCTGGCCGGCTCGGTAGCCGAGGGTCCTGGCCAGATGGTGCCGAGTCGGAGGAGGAGCTGTTCTGCGTCGAGTTGCTTTGCAGGCTGCTTCCAGTTGGTCCCGGCGGCTTTGTGCCAGGCCTTGGCTCGGTCTACCCAGGCTTCGAGTTCGCTCAGCAGCTGGCTGGTCTCGAGGGTGAGTGCCTCTGGTTGGGTCTGGGTGAGCGCGGTGAGGCGCTTTGCTGAGAGCGTGCCCCAGAGTAGCCGGAGGTGAGGGTAGAGGTTGGTGCGTCGGTTGTCTCCGTGTGAGTCGGTGCCGAGCGCCCAGAGCTCCGTGTAGTGGTAGGTTCCGCCGGTGCGTCGGCCGGTCATCCGTCCGATGTGGTCTTCGTAGCGGATGTGGTCGAGCTGTAGTGTGCGCGTGCGGGTCTGCGTGCGGGTCTGCGTGCTGTTCATGTGTGCTCCTTGTGGGGTGCGGGGTCGAGCGCTTCTGGCTCGAGGTTTCGGCGGTGTTGCCTTGACCTGATGTATTATGCCAGAAAAAGGTATAAATGTAAATACAACTAAGTCAGATATTGACTTTAAACCTGTAAAATGAGTATAATAAGTGTCGTAATGGAGCCGACAAAATGAATGAAAAAACACTGGTGCAGTTGGGGCTGACGGCTTCTCAGGCCAAGATCTATCTGGCCCTAATTAAGGGTGGTTTGATGACACCACCCGAGTTGGCTAAAGCTACCGCTGAAACACGGACGAATGCTTATACTGTCCTCGAGAAGCTCGAAGAGCTGAAACTCGTGAAGCGTAGTCAAAGAGGCAAGAAGCTGGCTTATGAGCCTGAAAATCCAACCTCACTCGAAAGACTGATGGAGTCACGTCGCAAAGAAGTTCATCAAGCCGAGCAGCAGGTGAAGGCATCGATGCCGGCTCTGCTCAGCTATTTTTACACCTATCAGAATCGACCGGGTGTGCGGTATTTTGAGGGCAAAGAGGGGATCGTCGATATGTATCGAGATCAGTTGCGGACCGGAAAGGATGTGTACTTCATTCGTTCTGATGGAGACAAAAACCTCCTCGGCACCAAGCTGTATGAGTTTATCGAGAAGCGACACGAGTTGGGCTTGAAGATTCACGGTATTGAACCGGCTGAAGAGGACGTGATGCGCTACGCCAGCAAGAATGATGAGCGCCTGGGGCGTGATATGAGCTGGCTGCCACCCGAGGCGTACAATGAACCTGTGAATATCTATACCTATGGTGACAAGACGGCGATTATTTCGTATGCGGAAGAAACGATCGGTGTACTTATCGAGTCTCCGCAGATAGCAGCTGCATTCCGACAACTACACGCTGTCGTAAAGATTGGAGCTCAACAGATAATGAG
>CALKUN010000080.1 GCA_937996675.1 uncultured Candidatus Saccharibacteria bacterium | reverse complement strand
GGTATGAGTTCATTCAAGGGATTCTCAAAAGACATTTTACTATTTGATTTTGAAAGTACTGGATTCATCAAAGACCCCAGTACGGGTGATGTAGCCGATCCAGGCGAACCAACTCAACTCGGCGCTATCCTCTTAGACAAGCATGACCTCAGTGAAAAAGGCTCCTTCCTCAGCGATATTAAGGCCGATCCGGATATGCTTGATCCCTGGGTACTCGAACACACCGATATCACGGCAGAACGCGTCATCAATGCGCCATCTCGCAAAGTAGTAGCCAGCAAGTTTGTTGAACAATTTGGTACTGACTTCTACCTTGCTAGTTGGAATGTTACCTTCGATCGCTATTGGCTTTTTATCTTGATTGAAGCAATTGGCCGACTCGATACGATGTATGACTATCACCATCTCGATGTATGGTCGCTCAGCTATGCTTACCTCTGCCAACTCGGCCACCCAGAGATCGAGCGTAGCGAAGAGGCGTTCAAGGCCTTTGGTCAAAGTGCCCGTAGCGCCCACAATGCCCTCGATGACTGTCGTCGCACCGCAGAAGTCCTTCGTGCTACGATAAGTCGTGCGGAACTCTCCCTATGACACAGCTCACATTCTACAACTCCCTCAGCAAGCAAAAAGAAGCCTTCAAGCCCCTCCATCCGCTCAAGGTCGGTCTCTATTCTTGCGGCCTGACTGTCTATGACCGAGCCCACATTGGTAATCTGCGCAGCTTCATTACGGCTGATCTCTTGCAGCGCGTTATTCGTCATATCGGTGGTATTGAAGTAGATTGGGTCATGAATGTGACTGACATCGACGACAAGATGATCGTTCGAGCCAACGAAGAGAGTCCAGATGCCGCCCCAAAGGAAGCCTTACAGAAGCTTGCTCATACCTACGAGGAGGCTCTGCTCAAAGATCTGTCCCTCGTGAATGTCCAGCGTGATGATATTGCTGCACTCCCGCGAGCAACCGAACACGTCCTCGAAATGCAGGCCATCATCTCTGACCTCCTCAAAAACGGCATCGCCTACATCGCCGATGGAAGTGTGTACTTCTCAATCCAACGCTATGAAGCCAGCGGTAAGAGCTATGGGCTTCTCACAAATGTGGACTACGACCCGCAGGCTCGGATCGACGACCAGGATCAGAAAGAAGGCGCCGGAGATTTCGCACTCTGGAAAGCCGCCCAGCCAAACGAACCAGCCTGGGACTTTGAAATCAACGGCACAAACTACGCCGGTCGACCTGGCTGGCACATCGAGTGCTCGGCCATGAGCACCAAGTATCTCGGTGCTGAGTTTGACCTCCATACTGGCGGGATCGACCTGAAGTTTCCTCACCACGAGAATGAAATCGCGCAGTGTAACGGTACACTCGCGCGCTACTGGCTCCACAATGAGCACCTGCACGTTAACGGCGAGAAGATGGCCAAGAGCCGCAAGAACTTCTACACACTCGAAGACGTAGCCGAGCACGGCAACCCGCTAGCCTTCCGCCTTATGGTCCTCAGTAGCCATTACCGTAGTCGCATGGACTATTCTCATGAGGGGCTCGCCGAAGCTGAAGCTCGGCTCAAAACCCTGCGTGAATGGGCGAGCAAAACCATCAACAACTCCACAGCTTCAGCCGACCAATCCCAGATAAAAACCTGGAAAGACCAGCTAGATGCCGCACTGGCCGATGACCTAGGTACGCCCGCCGCACAAGCAATTATCGCTGAGGCCGAACGATCTGGTATCTACGGCAATAACATGGTGGCATTCATAGAGCATCTAGATGCTATTTTTGGCCTGCAGCTTCTCACCGACAACGAAGCAATTGTTGATGCACGGATCATGGAAACGTTGAGCCAACGTGAAGCAGCGCGAGCCGATAAGGACTTTGCAACCAGCGACGAGCTCCGTGACAGTCTGCGCGAGCGTGGCATCGGCGTTGAGGACACCCCAGAAGGCCAGGTCATTTGGAACTTGCAGGACTAAAAGAAATACGTCCCCCTAAACGAATTCAGAGGGACGGAGCAAGCGGCTGAGCGGGGATGTGAGCTATGAGTGAACGATCTATCTATTGATAGAAGATAGCGACGAGGATGGAGATCAGGAGCAGCCAGAAGAACAGTCGGAAGAACATCCCAATGATCCAAAAGATTGCTGCAAAGATGCCTCGTGCTGCCCCTGCGAGGAAGCCGAGGATAGCAGCGAGTGCCAAGCTTTCCATGTCAGACTCCTTAAAGGGTGCGAATACGAATAGAGCTATCATACCTTTTATGTCCAGTATGTCAATAAATGATGATAGGGCCAGACTCCGAAAAGTCTGGCCCTATGTTTGTACCCCGTAGGGCTACTGCTTCTTGCGCAGTGCGTTCACGTAGGTGATGACCACGATGACACCCACAATGCTGACCGCCGGGCTGAGCGCGTGCCCACCGACCGTGTAGCTGTAGTAGTCCATGATGCTGGCGATGGCGTACAAGACGCCGAGCGCGAGCACCAAGACCATGGTCAGACGAGTCACGCGTGCCTTGCCACCGAACCGCTTGTGACGTTCCTGGAGAGCCGTCACTTGCGCTTCCCCTTGGGGCAGGTGCCGGAGCTGAAGGTGAGCCACTGGAACGAGGCCCAGGAGTTCACCGTCACCACGAAGCACTTCATGCTCTTGGCGGGCGTCTTCTTGACGTCCTGGACTGGCACCTTGGACATGGCGTCCTGGATGTCTGCCCAGTACCAGCCCATCAGGACCCCACATGTCGCACCGGCGATGGCCGAAACGATGGGAGTGGCCTCGATGAAGAGCACGGCACACAGTGCGGCTGTGGCAGCCGAGGTGAGCAGACCGCCGCGAGCGGCGTATTCTGTCACCATCTTCTTGACCTTCTGCGTCTGCTTGAAGGTCAAGACCAGCGGCAAGCGCTTGGTGCCGGGCAGGATCATGGTCGGTCGAGTGGTGAGTCCGCCCTGAGGGCCGGCCTGAGCCAGCGAACCACGTGAGCGACCGTGGAAGGTCAGCCCCATGGTGGGGTGGTAGCCACGCGATCGGTTGATCGCGTCGACCAGTTCGGCACTGGTAAGAACCTGAGCCGAACTGGTCGTGGTCGTCTGAGCGACAGCGGCAGGAGCCGCCGCCGCACTTACGGTCGGAGAGATGGATGTTGCCACCCCGCCCAGGAAGGCCATCATGCTGACGATGGCGATGAGGCACAGATGTGCCCGTTTGTTGAGGTACTGCAGAGACATGGTGATGTCCTTCTGGTTGTAGAACCCTCTCTGCCGGAGCAGAGAAGCAGCAGGCCTTTCTTAGGCAAACCAGACTACGATACAGCATAAACGGTGCTTTGTCAATACCTTTTATGGTTAGATATTGAGTCTTCAGATAGAAAACGGTAGAATAGGCGGGTGTCAGAACGATAAAACAGCTCGATATTGGGGCGTGGCCAAGTGGTAAGGCAACGGTTTTTGGTACCGTCATACGCAGGTTCGAACCCTGCCGCCCCAGCCAAGCTGCACTAAAATGTTAAAGACCGGGTTCTGTGACCCGTTTTGCTATACCTGAACAAGGATTTGATCAACTTGAGGATGACCGTCTACCCTACAGTAACTGGGCATAAACTTAAAGACCGTGTTCCGTGACCTCGCGAACCTGAGCGCTCTTAGATATAATGATCACATGAGCACTCAAAAAGATGATAAGAAATCGACTGATAAGCTGGGCGCAGTTCACCGCTATGTTCCGCAGGGCTGCTTACGTCGATTCGCTGTAGACTGGAAGTCAGATCATGTTGTTGCATACGAGATCGGAAAAGAGATTATTCTCTAGTGACTTTAGAACGGAATATCATCAAGAGATATTTCTTCTGAATCGTCCATAT
>CALKUN010000079.1 GCA_937996675.1 uncultured Candidatus Saccharibacteria bacterium | reverse complement strand
CTCATCGTCGCTGTACCGTTATTTTTTGTGTCTCGAGGTTGAAGACGACTTCAGCAGTAAACCGAGCATTGGCACCGACCTTTTCGTCGCTCTCGACACGCCACATAACTGCACACGGCAATGAAGGAAGTGCGTCTGTGCCCGCCGTATAGTTTGACGGGTTGTCGCCGCCCCAGCTCGGATACCAACGAGGATCACTCGAGCTAGCTGTCGTGGTATAAGCAGTGGTCGATCCAAACGGTGGCTTCGGCAGTTGCTCTGTGCCAGTAGCGACTGCTATGAGATTACTTGGACCGGTGCCTGAGAAGCTATTCATTATGCCAGGATCACGACGGAACGTTACGACCGACCATCCGGGCTGAGTGGCTCCAACAGTAGTATTCGGATCAATATAGTCCTTACTCACAGTCGAACAGCTCGTGCCACTGCGGCCAAAAACTTTCACCCAAGCAAATCGAAGCCCCACTGGTAGCACAACCTTGCGTGTTGAGTAGGCGCTTACGGCTGCCAAGGGCGTATTCGCCGGAGCGGTCAGATGTGGCCCTACTTTAAAGTAGTAAAACACTAATGTTCGTGTGTCGACCGGAGCGACACCATTAGTACCCAGAGCCCCAGAGTTGATACCTACGCCGCTTGCTAATACCTGATCATTGGCCTGCAGTACGCATGCCGAGCGCGTAGCATCACCGTTGTTACAAGCAGTATTACTTGCATCATAGCCAGGTACGGAGTTGGTATTAATCTCGTTTTGGGCCTGGCGAATCAACGACTCAATCTGACGAGTATTATCTGCAAAGTCGGTTACCCGCTTACTCGAAAACCATACGAACGAGCCGGCCACGATCATGGCAGATATCCCGAGCACGATCGAGAGCTCGATGAGTGATGTACCGGCTGGCAGATGACGGTTCCGTAAGTGTATTGAAAGATTTTTCATACTATTACTGCAAGTATACCACTTATGTTTTGATGAAGTTTAGATAGAAAGTATATGAAGATAGGCCACAATAAGTGCATCAGCACCGAAGTAACCAGTCAGTAAGCCAATTATCAAAAATGGACCGAATGCGATTGGGTCACGGCGAGTTTTGCGCTTCGTAGCAAGAAGCCAGAGGCTGACCAGGGCGCCTAAGTTAAAGCTCACAAATATTGCGATTACGAGCTGATTTGGTGTCAGCATAAGCCCCATCAAGAAAGCGAGCCGAATATCACCGTCTCCCAGCCATCCCCCGCCAGATAGTCTCCACAGTGCATAAAACATACCCGCGAATACCAGTGCCGCAATCAGCTGCTGCAACACCAGCCCACCTTGCCCGTATACCATCCACCGGATTCCCACCCAAATAAGTGCAGCTACAATGGCCGGCACGGTAAAATGGTCGGGTAAAAGCATCCACTTGGCATCATAAACAAAGGCCGCCATCATTAATGTACCGACAATCAGCCAGACGACTAACTCCCCCCATTCGAGGCCTGACGTCGGGTTGATAAATGAGTACAGACCAACCCATAGAATTCCCGTAGCAAGCTCCACTAGTGGATATTGAATAGAGATAGGTTTGTGGCATGTTCGACACTTTCCTCTCAACACTAGCCACGATAATACTGGAATCAACTCGTACCACTTCAGCTGCGACTTGCAATGTGGGCATATACTGCGCCCCTTTGATATCTTCCGATCAGTATGAATACGCCAGATCCAGGCATTGAGAAAACTCCCGAAGAGCAGGCCGTAAGCAAAAAATATGGCTGGTATCGCGAGTAACATTAGTCCATTATGACAGATTATCTTGCGCCCACTAAAAAAGCCCCGAAGGGCTTTTTTAGTGTAGGAATTAGGATTCCTTAGCTGCTGGCCTTGTAGGCTCCAGTAGCGGATTCTAGGCATGTGTACACAGCATCTGCTGTAGCACCGTTTGCCGGAACGTATACGACCGTTGCTGTGGTTGCAGTTGCTGCAGTTGTACAAGTTGGTACGGCTGGTGTAGCCGATGCATCAAGTGTTGCAGTCACGCCGTTGGCTGTGATAGCGCCAGAGGTTGCACTCACGTAGCTGGCGAGAGCGGCAGCATTAGCTGCTGAACTACCACTGTTGTTACCGCGGTACTGCTGAGCAGCCGAGAGGACACGGTTCGAAGTTTCCTTACGGAACTGGTCTCGTTGACTTCGCTGAGCACCCTGTACGGCCAAGAAGACGACAACCATGATAAGAGCCGCGATTGCCAAAACAATCACGATTTCGATCAAGGTGAAGCCTCGCTTCTTAGGATTACTTTTCTTCATAAATTCTCCTTATATAATAGTCGTGATAAACACGCTTATGCTTATCATAGCAAAAAACGTCCTGGCGTCAACTAGCCAAGTCCGCCCCCTACCAAGGTGTAAACTGGGTACAGAATGCCCAGAATGATGATAATGACCATGATACCCATGAAAACAATAAGAATCGGCTCAATCAGTGTCGAAATGTTCTTCACCTGCTGATCGACCTCGTTCTCATAGAAGCTCGCCAAACGATCAAGCATCTCCCCCATGGTCCCTGAGTCCTCTCCAACCTTCACCATCTGCCCCACGAGTGGCAAGAAATATTCTGTACGCTCAAGTGAAGTCGACATAGCATGCCCAGACTTAACCTCCTGAGCAACGACAGTGATCTCATTAAGAAGGAGCGTATTATTCATACTTTCACCAACGAGCTGTAGTGATTCGAGGATCTGGATCCCGCTCGAAGTCAAAGAGCCCAAGGTACGAGCAAAGCGCCCCATATACATCTTGAGGAAAAGTTGGTTGGTTGGTGGCATGGTGAGCTTCATACGGTCCATAAACCGACGTCCTGGCGGACTTTTCATATATTTATAGATGCCATATACCAACCCTGCCAAAGCAGGAATAATTGCAAACCAGAAGCGCGTAATAATATCAGAAGCACTTGTGATGATTTGCGTGAGAAGAGGAAGCTCTTTGTTAAAGCTCTTATAGAGCTCAGCAATCTGTGGCACCACGCTCGACATCATATAGCCCATCACGAGAAGGATCACGACCATCACGACCGCCGGATAGATCAACGCGCCACGGATCTTTGACTGGATATCAGCTTCTTTCTCAAGCTGGTTAGCAAGCCGTAACAGGCTCTCTTCAAGCTTACCGCTAGCTTCACCTGACTGTACCATTGAGATATAAATCTTATCGAAGCTATCCGGATATTCAGCCAGAGCATCACTGAGCTGTGTACCGCCATCTACGGCTTTGTTCAGACGGAAGATGATAGCCTGCAGCTTTTTGTTTGAGATCTGCGACACGGTACTGTGTAGGGCTTGAGAGATAGTCAGACCAGCTTTGATGAGAGTAGCGAGCTGCCGAGTAAAAACCACTCGGTCCTTGAGCTTCGTGCTGCCCGAGGTTGAAGTCTTACCAAGAATATTGCCCTTCTTCAGCTTCAGCTCTACAGGATAGAGCTCCTGCTTGATGAGGAGCTGTCCAGCCGACAATTCTCCATCAGCCTGAATTGTACCCGACACGATGTGTCCGGTACTCTTGTCGCGGGCTTTGTATTGATAATCCAGCATAGCTTCTCTCGACTATCCCCTCATCAGTCGGTCAAGTTCTTCAAGATCGACTGCAAAATTCTTGGCCTCTTCATAGCTAATCTTACCGTCGTGAATCAATCTCACGAGCGTTGCATCCATAGACTGCATACCATACTCTGAGCCAGTCTGAATCACTCCATTAAGCTGGTGGGTCTTGCCCTCACGGATGATGTTACGAACAGCTGGGGTGACGACCAGAATCTCGGCTGCGGCCACTCGTCCACCACCTATGACTGGTACGAGTCGTTGAGCAACAATTCCCATCAAAATACCGGAGAGCTGGATACGAATCTGCTGCTGTTGGTGTGGCGGGAAGACATCAATCATACGATCGATCGACTGAGCAGCTGAGTTCGTGTGCAAGGTCGCAAATACCAGGTGGCCTGTCTCGGCTACAGTAATGGCGGTTGAGATCGTTTCGAGATCCCTCATCTCACCGATGAGTACCACATCCGGGTCCTCTCGAAGTGCGCTCCGAAGTGCGCTTGAGAAGCTCGGCGTATCAAAGTGAACCTCTCGTTGCACGACGATCGACTTCTTATGATGGTGCTGGTATTCAATCGGATCTTCAATCGTAATAATGTGCTGGGCGCGTTCTCGATTAACCCGATCGAGCATACCAGCGAGTGTGGTACTCTTGCCCGACCCGGTTGGTCCGGTCACAAGTACGAGGCCGCGCGGATACTCGGTCATTTTATTCATGATCTCAGGTAGACCAAGCTCTTCGATAGTTCGAATCTTATTTGGGATCAAACGGAAGGCGCCAGCAGGGTTGCCCTTCTCGTGGAATGCATTGACACGGAACCGACCAAGCTCACCGTATGAGAATGAGAAGTCAATTTCTTTGTCATGGATATAAATCTCTTTTTGCTCTTCATCAAGCAAAGAAAAAATAATGTCATCAATATTCTCGGCAGTCAGTACGGGCGCATCGCGGACTGGCGACAAAGCGCCATCCACGCGCAACATAGCGGGCAGACCCACCTGTATGTGTACGTCACTGGCATCCCGACGGATGACCTCTTCGAGATAAGGTTCGATACCAACCTTCTGCGAGGTTGGTGCAGCTGGGGTTGGGATCGGATCGCTGACTGGCGCGGCAGCAGGAGCAGAGGTCGGCATAGCTATACCGTCGACTGGTTGGGTCAGAGTTGGGTCTGGGCTCACTGGTGGCATAGGGATCCTTGTGGGTTAATAATCAGTTGCAACACGTGCAACCTCGTCGACTGTGGTGACTCCGGTCAGTGCTTTGAGATACCCATCCTGCTGCATGATGAGCATGCCGTCCTTCACGGCCTGCGCCTGAATGTCACTCGTTGTCGCATGGCTCAGGAGGAGCTTCTCCATCACCGGGTTCATTTCGAACACTTCAAAGATGCCAATACGGCCTGCGTACCCATCTTTGCAATTATCGCAGCCGCCCCCTTTGTATAAAGTATAAGCGGTTTCACTATAGAGTGGCAAACTTTCATACCCATAATCGATGGCTTTGGCTTTTTGTTCTTCAGCTGTCTTGGGCAAGAAGGCACCAATGACTTTATTGATAATCTGAATAGCTGCCGCGGTGGCAGGATATGCGACTCGACACTTTGGACAAACTTTTCTCACCAATCGCTGCCCAATAACCGTGTTAATCGTGGAGGCAATCAAGAATGGCTCGATATTCATGTCAAGCATACGAGGCAATACACCAGCAGCTGAGTTGGTGTGGAGTGTCGAGAGTACAGTGTGCCCCGTCAAAGCAGCCTGCACGGCCAAATCGGCGGTCTCAGAGTCACGAATTTCTCCTACGAGCACCACATTTGGGTCCTGACGAAGAATAGAACGAAGACCAGCTGCGAAGGTCAGGCCCACAGCAGTATTAACCTGGATTTGGTTGATCCCCTCCATCTTGTACTCCACTGGATCTTCTAAAGTAACGATATTGATCGAAACATTCTTAATCGCCTGCACAACGGCATAGAGCGTGGTCGACTTTCCCGAACCAGTTGGACCGGTCGAGAGAATCATGCCATGCGGCTTGTGCATACCGTTCTCAATCAAGCGCAGGCTACGCCCTCGGAAACCTAATGTATCAAGGGTTATATCCTGAGCGTTTTTGTCGAGAATACGAATAACTACTTGTTCGCCATAGGTAATGGGAGCGATAGCAATACGAAGGTCGACCTCACGACCCGAGTACATATACATAGCCTGTCCATCTTGCGGGATGCGATGTTCATCAATCTTCAAACTAGATAGAATCTTGATGCGAGAAATGAGCGCTGCCTCGGTCGACTTTGGTAGCGTCATGACCTCCTGGAGAATGCCGTCAATACGGAATCGAATCTTGAGCTCTTTTTGGCGCGGCTCAATATGGATATCAGATGCCCGTGAATTGATAGCGTACTCAAGTATGGTATTGAGCGCTCGAGTAATCGGTGCATCCTGGACAATGTCCTTGACCTTCTGCTTGTCAGACTCAACCTTTGTACCTGCTTCGACTTCTTCTTTTTCGGCGACAGCAATGTTCTTGAGGACGTCAGAGACTTCCTTGCTAAACCGTTCCTTGTACATACCGAGCACACGATCAATTCCCGCCTGGCTCGACATATAGGCATTGATCGTATATCCAGTTTTACGAGAGATGAAGTCAATCGCCTGCAGGTTTGATGGGTCAAGCATAGCAACATTCAAGATGCCATTATTCACACCGAATGGCACCGCCATATAATTACGGGCTGTCTCCATCGGAATCAGCTCGAGCGTCTGTTGTGGTACAGCATGATCCATCTGCAAGAGATCGGCATATGGGATGCGCTTCGCTAATGCGACAAGCTTAACTGAGTCCTCCTCACGGAGAGCCTTCATGTCATTCAATATCTGGAGTAGACCCTTATTCTCTTTGGCGGCTCGGAGCTTAGCTACTTCGAGTACGTCGGATGGGACCAGGCTACTCGTGAGAATGAGTGACTCAATTGTCTTTTGGTTTTCAAGAGTCAGCATACGTGTCTCTCCCGCCTAAATAGGCGCTTCGCCGTTACGGTTACAGGCATCTGGGTTATCAATGCATCGCTGAGGCACCGAATAATCAGTCAGTCGCTTGATATCGGTGAGCTTATCTTGCTCGGCAGTACCCTTCAACGGAACGGCCACAGCCTGGGGTATTACTACCTGTACGCCGCTCTCCTTTGGCACTGGGGCGAGCTGAGAATACAGCAGTATACCCGAAACAGAAATAACAACCAGGGCGATAACGATTCCAATCATCTCTCGACTTTTCATTTTGCTGCCTCCGGCTTATAGTCCCCAATTGGAATCTTCGTATCAGTTGGCACTTGATCTGGTAAGTAGTACACCTGGTAGGTCATATCCAGAGTAATGCTCTGCGAGGTGCCACCGATCTTCAAGTTTGTGAAGTCAAAAACCCGAGTAGAAGTCTCTAATGCTCGGAGCATCTTCATGATCTGATCGTATGTACCAGTAGCCTTGAAGCCCACCTGGAAAGGGCTAGCCTTACCAGCGGAAGAGGCTGCGGTACCGCCGGTGGCAGTAGGGGCTACGGCCGCTACTCCGGTAGTACCGAGAGACTTTGAAACACTTTCAATCTTAACCAGCGTTGTAGTCTCCAATTTCTGGAATATTGTAAGCAAGCTACCGAGGTCATTCATGTTCGGCAGAGCTCGACTTGTCACGAGCTCGTAATCAGATGCCACCTTATTATCTTTGTTATTGAGGTCTACCAGTTTCTTCTCGGCTTCGTTGAGCACTTCGACCTTCTGCTGAGCCAACTTATTATAGATACCCTGTGCGGTCACTTCGTTAGCTAGCTTGATATTCTGATTTACGAGTAAATAGATGAAGTAGCCCCCAACAAGTGCGATCAAGACCGTCCCAGTAACCGCAATGATCGTAAATTTGCGCATACTAGCCTGCATCGCCTGAGACAATGTTGTTTGTGGCACAGCGGGTGCGCCGGCCTTTACAACGGGAGCAGTAGGCTTAGTTGCCATTCTTCACCTCCGATTTGATATCTTCACGGAATTTCTGGACCAAAGCCGGATCAACCTGGAATGTTACATCAAATGTCTTACCATTATTATTCGCAACTGACTTATTGGTCGATACAGAGTCAATCCGAATCTCAGTAAATACAACCTTGCGATCGAGTCCAGCAATGTTACGCTTTGGATCTTGGCCAGTATTGTACGTTCTCAAGGCGTCCCCAAAGAGGTCGACCGTATTGTAATCTGGCGCACTGACCGAAGCCTTGATCTTGTAAGTCGGATCAACAGTGATGTCTGTCAGACGCACATTCTTTGGCAGAGCAGCGGTCAGTCGGTCAAAGAGTTGACTGATGAGAATGCGATTATTACTCAAGCGTTCTGACTCACTGAGCGCAGTATTGAATGTCAGGGTAGATATCTCTACTTTTTTCTTGGCAGCGAGCTGATCATCAAGGCCTTGTTTTGTCTTGAGGTTGGCTGATGACTGGATATTTCGAGCACCGAGCAGAACTATCAACACCACTAGGGCGACAGCGATACCCCCTACGATTACGGAGCAAATAATCGTAAGTATACGCTTGGTCTGTTGGTTGCGCAGCTTGATCAAGCGCGCTTCTGGAAGGAGGTTTACTCGTACTGACATTCGCTACACCATATTCCTCAAGGCCAAACCAACCACAGTTGAATAACCGAGAGCCATGCCTGCCAAGCGATCATTAAATTCGGCCGCATAGCTAATCTTCTGCCATGGGTTCCCCACTTCGATAGCAAGGCCAATAGAGTTGGCTAGGTAAACTGGCATCTCGGGAATAGCAGCTGGTCCGCCTGTAATGACGACCTTCTCAATTTTGCGACCTGGATTAACTTGATAGAAGAACTCGATGGATTTCTTAGCCTCATCAACAATGTTATCCAGCAATGGCTTCATAGCCCGGTACACCTGTCCCTCGAGCTTTGTCTGGGTAAGACCAAACTTGCGTACAAACTGATCAGCTTGGGCTTCATCGAGTCCAAGGTTCTGAGCAGTAACGTGCACGAGTGACCGCACGCCAACATTCACTGACCGGATAAGCCCCGTCACACCACGCGCCACGATAGCGATGTCGGTAGTAAGTGAAGAAAAGTCGATCAAAAGTACATCAATATCACCATCCGGCACCATGGCACGTGCCTGCGCAATGGCGTTCACATCGAGCGCCATGAGTTCAAGGCCGGCTAGCTGAAAAATATTGAGGTATTTGTTTGCGACCACGGTTGGTGTCGCCACAAGCAAAACATCTATCTCAGCAGCATCCTTGTCCTGAGTAATCTTCGTAAAGTCGAGCTTCACTTGATCGAGTGGCATAGGGATGTACTTATCAGCCTGGTATTGAATTGAGTGCGCAATTTCTTGCTCTGTCATCTGAGGCATCTTCACTATAGATGCGAATACCTTGCTGCCCGGGAGACCAGCTACAACATTCTTTGTACTCACGCGCGCATCATCCACGAGCTTCTTGAGCACCATGGCGACCTTCTGTTGATCGACGGGCGCATCAGAAGCCATCAGGCCGTTTGGCAGCTCAATATCTCCATAGGTTACCAAGGTCGGCTTGTCGTGAATTTGCTTCAATTCGACCAGCCGAATACTCGTGTTGCCTAGGTCGACGCCAAAGTAATTTTCATCTTCTACGAATACTTCCATATTGTCCTATTTTAGCATAAGTACTTTAGAATCGGGGCGATAGATCGGTCGGTAAATACTTCGGTCGATAGAAGTTTGCCGAGTAATCTTCAAGCCCAGGTGGTGGTAAGAGAAGCGAAATACCATTTCCGATGATATCTTCGGCTGGGCCACCATAATACTTGTTCTGATCCCCGATCGATGCCTGTAGGTCAAAAGTTGAACTGGTTGCAGCTAGTCCGAGTCGTGCAGCGATTGCATCTCGATCAAAGTAGTTACGCCCAAGTGCGAAGCCGCCTTTTGCTGCAAGGCTACCCTTAACCTTCAGGGACTTATTACACGTTTCAGAAGGGTACGTACTACATGTGCTGATGCGACCGGTGGCGTAGATCGTAGCATCAATCTCGCTCACGTTTGGACCTATGGTGACGTTACCGTTCACAATGAGGCCAAGGTTTGGTATGGCGTTCAAGTTTGTAATATCAGTAGCGTCAGCAACGCTCCATCCTGTGCCATTGATGATATTTGAGTTGATGGTCAGGTCACCATTATATATCCAGGTGGCTCGTCCGCCAGAGATCGTAGCCGTCGTTGGGGCAGCTGACAATGATGCTGGCCCCAAGTTTCCGGTAGTCTTCGGCGTCACAATTCCACATCGATTCTTGCCAGAAACGAGTAGCGAAACATTCTGGGTTGGCTGCGAGAAGGTCTCTTCGGGTATTGGATCTCCAGCCGTCGAGTACGTGCGAAGATTCTGTCGAGAAGGATTGTATGTCGTATTGGAACAATCTTTGTAGCCTGTCATTTCAACAGCTTGCTTGTAGATAGAATCATCCGTCTCATTGATATAGGCTTCTTTTGTCTTATCACCCACCTTGAAGCTATAGCCAGCGAATGAGCAGGACCAAGTAGGATTAAAGTCACGGCCGTAGTTATAAGCATTGGTAGAACAGAAGCGATTGTCCTGCGTGACAGTATCGATAGCCGAGGTGATGGCAAACTCTACGTCGAGGTTGAGTTCGGCATATCCCGTACCATTGAGCACCTTACGTCCACCACGAGTCCCGGCTGGCTGATTGAGAGCCTTTTCCAGCGTTGCGATACTACCGTTTTGCACTCGCAACCAAGGGCGATAGCCAAGTTGCGGGCGTACAGTCTCTCCGCAGGAAGGTCCGAACATATCAGCTGGCGTTGTGTTGCCGTAGTTATGCCAGGCCATACGGAACTTCAGTGGGATATCGTTCGTATTGATGACCACGTCGCTTCTCAGCTGCGCAGTAAAGGTGAATTGGTAGAGGTCGGGCTGAGGAGCCTTCACCGTCGGGTAGCCTACACCGGCTACCGGCGGATTGGCTGTGAGCGGCTTGACGTACATATCACCCGTGGCCACATTCCAGTAGCCAGAGCTTGCAGCGTCAAGAACGAGACGGTGCCCAGCCTGATAGCCTCTCTCGGCAGACCAATCTTTCCAGAGTGAGTCTCCGTCATTCTTCATGGTCACCTTGATGGTATAGGTAGTACCAGATGTGCCATCAGAAGTCGTAGATGATGAGACGAAGCCTCCGCCCGTAGCATCATTGATCGTATTACCGGCACAGATCGAGCTATTTGCACAGAGGTAGTTCTTAGCTGCGTCAACTTCTGTAGTGGCTGGCGGCTGTCCCCCGTTAACATTGTCGTAGGTCACAGCGATCTTAATCGCTCGGCTCTGTCCGTCTCTGTATGCATCGAGTGTAGCGCCAGTAAAGTTGAAGCTCGTTCCATTTTGCACTTCAGATAGTTTTGTCCCACCAAGGATGAGTTGTGTCTTCACGCCAGTCGTACCAGATGGCACCCCGACCGTTCCTGAAATAGAATTACAGCTTGCAGTAACCGTTGGCAAAGTAAAGACCGGTTCGAGTACGAAGTAAAGTGGTCGTGTCCGGTTCATATAGAGATCTGTGTTCTGAACAAGTGCGGCACTCGCCGTGTAGGCATTGTCAGAGTAACAATTTGTGGCGCCATAATCACAGCCGCGATATCCAACAACCTTCCAGCCAGCCGGGATAGCACTCGCCGTCAGGGAGTATTTACCGGGATAGAGATTTGTGATGTCGCCTGGGTTGTTCCCAGGTGTCGGAATCACTCCACCCAGCCGGTTAAACCCTGCCGAGACTGCGTCAGTATCCGTGCGAGCTGCCTGCAAAGTCACTGTGCCACACATAGACCTACCAGATGAACCGGCCGGCGCATTACAAGGATTCTGCAATGAAGAACCATTCTTCATTAGGATGCCAGCCTTAATAGTCGATGGTAGTGGATCGTATTCCCATCGTATATTCCTTGTCTCCCCATTTGGGACGGTATTGGCTGGAATAGTAAAGCTTGCAGCCTTCGTAAGCGCACCGCCATTATAGCTATATCCTCTGATCTGCCAGTCAGCCGGGATGTCGGTGAAGAAGCTATGATCCTGGTAGCCAAGAATTCCACTGAATGTAGTAAACGCAGCCGTAGACTGAAGGTTACCACCGTCCATACCCATACGGGATGTCTGCCACGGAGTGCCGAGGTTACCGGGGTTCGGTCCAGCCTTGCTCATGTTGATGTTGTAGGTCGGAGGGTTCTCTTCGTAAACAAAGATTACACGAGTTTCTTGGTCATTGTGGGCTGGTGCAGAGATAGAAGTTCCTGTTCCGCTGCCAATTAAGCCTTGATCAACGCCATTTACCGACCACTTCCAGAGTATCTTCCAAGTCCCACCATTAGCAGAACGATTCACATTGCCAGACAAGGACGTCTTAAACTTAAAAATAGGAATTCCATTCGCGTCATCACCCACACACCATGCAAATTGCGGTAGCTCCATGTTCTGCAAGCTCCCACCTCCGATAACATTATTTACAGTACTCACTGAACCGGCCGCAAGTGAGTTTAAAAAGCTATCTTTCATACCAAATGTATAGCTATTGGTTGTTGGATGAGTACCAAAAGCATTATTCACACCAATATGGCAGCCATTAGGGCAGTTAACTGCATCGCGAGTAAAGATACGCTCGGCTGGATTGATTTTGTCTGAGTCGTTCCGCGGGATCGCATTAGCGGCGTCAGCAACAGTCTCAACAGTAACATCCACGTCTGAGACTGGCGTTGTTTCAGTTGTATACCATGGCTTGTAGCCAGTATTGATAATTACCTTGGACGCATAAGCCTGTGCTGTGCCCTGTAGAGCAATTGTAAAAACAAGCAACATCGCAAGTGATGATACGAGTCGTATGAGCAACTTCTTTACCATTGCCAGCCTCCTGCTTCCTTTAAGTACTGTTCGTATTCGCGAGCAGCCGTCTCGCCAGACACGACTTTTGTAAGCTGCACGAACTGATAGGCCGCCTCAATAGGAGTCTTCGTCTCGTCAAAACCGGAGATATAGAAACGAGTCAACAATGAGCTAAGACCTGGTGATTGCATCGTAGCGAGAGTATCAAAGAATGGCTGATTGCCTGATACGTCATTCTCAATAGAGGCTTGCTTCGGCCGAGCCGTTGCAAATCTACCCGACCCATTCTGTCCGTCAGACAGTCGAAGCCTGGAGTCTCTTTTAAGCTCATCAACGAGCTGATCTGAGCTAACAGACCCGTCTTGAAGTCGCTGCCTCGCACTCTCGGCTTTTTCTGACGCATACCGTTTATCGTCAGCTATGGACTGTGCGCTTCCGACTTCTCCTGCAGATGAGTGCTTAATCGCCTTATCACCAAACCAGAAGTTATACGTGTAGCCTGCAACAAAGCCGTCTTTTTTTACAATCTCTAACCGATTCTGTATAAACTGCTTAACTGCATCTGCCGACTTCTGAGCAGATGGATTGCTGCCAGCGATCATAGCCAGCGTCTGCGTATCGTTCGCGTAGCTTGGGTCAGGCTCGATGCCTATCTTCTTCGCTGCTGCATACTCGGCTCCAGCTTCTTTGTAAAATGCGTCTTTGTCCTGATCATTCAAGTTCTTTACGAATTCTAACTGAGAGAGCGCATCTTTTGTGCTCTTCGTGCCGGTATCCCCTACCTTGCCGCCATTGAGCGTAGGCCAGTACCAAATGACTGCGGCAACAGAGAGTACCGCCAACATAAGCAGGCCTCCCACAACCACCCTCTGAGGGCTACGTTTGCGTGGTACTTTCTTGCGCTTCAGATGCGCAGCCTTGTCCTCTCGTAGCGTAGTCCCCCTTAGTTCATCTACAGTCTTCGGAACATTCGTAGCCGATCCTCTTTCGAGTGTCGGCTGGGAGTCCTCCTGCTTTGGGCTCAAACTATCTATTGTTCGGGGCATGGGGGAATAATTTCACTCGCTTTTTTACTCACAATAATACTTATGTCTATCCTACCCGAGCACCCTCTCCGAGCGCAAGCGTTTTGGGGTACGTACCTGTGCATAATTTACAACAATGACTTTCTCGATCTACTCTATCTGGTAGAATAGTCGGATGAGTAATCTTTCCCTCGGTATAGTCGGTCTCCCCAATGTCGGTAAATCTACCCTTTTTAATGCTCTGACAAAGTCAAATATTCTGGCAGCGAACTACCCGTTTGCTACTATCGAGCCCAATGTTGGTATCGTTCCCCTCCCCGACCCGCGACTCCACCAACTCGCAGAGACTGCACATTCAACTAAGGTTGTGCCAGCTCCAGTGACCTTTACCGACATCGCCGGAATCGTAAAAGGGGCTGCAGAGGGTGCCGGACTAGGCAATAAGTTCTTGTCGCACATTCGTGAGTGCGCCGCTATCGTCCAGGTAGTGCGAGCCTTTGAGAACGATGACATCATCCACGTCGATGAGAAGATCGACCCAGCCCGAGATATTGATACGATTAAAACCGAGCTCATCCTAGCCGACCTCCAGGTCATCGACAAGGTGATCCCGCGGCTTGAGAAGGATGCCAAGACCTCGCCAGACGCCAAACTCGCACTTGTAGCCGCCCAAGGCATCCGCACGAATCTCGATCAAGGCGAGCTTGTACTTACGTCGACAGATGTTGGCACCCTTCCTGACGAGATCCGTCACCTCCAGCTCATCACTGCCAAGCCATTCATCTACGTCTTTAATGTCGACGAGGCTGGACTCAGCGACACAGCTCTCCACGAGCAGCTCAATGCCCTCGCTGGCCCTCTCTCCCACCTTATACTGTGCGCTGAAGTCGAATCACAGCTCAAGGACATGGATGACGCTGATGCTGCCGAGCTTCTTGCTGATTATGGTCAGACCACATCTGGCTTGGCTTCACTCACTAAGGTTGGCTTTGAGGCACTTGGACTCCAGACTTACTTTACTGCCGGCGAACAAGAGGCCCGTGCGTGGGTTATCCCCAAAGGAGCCACAGCCCCAGAAGCTGCCGGAGTGATTCACACCGACTTTGAGAAAGGATTCATCAAAGCCGAGATCGTGAACTGCGATGACTTTGTATCAACCGGCGGCTGGTCAGGTGCCAAGGAGTCTGGCAAAGTTCGTCTCGAAGGTCGCGATTACGTAATGTCCGACGGCGACGTCGTACTCTTCAAGTTTAGTAATTAAGAAAAACCGGATAGCTGGAAGCTATCCGGCTCGTAGTTCAGAGACTGCCCCGGAGGACCTAGCCCTCTCGGTTCTCGACAGCCAATAGAAGCCGCTTGATCTCCTGCAGCGTCTCCGGCGAGACCTCTCTCGGCGTGTCTCTCCGATGATGCTCGCCAAAGTCCAGGTCCACAAAGACCTCACCGCCGACGGTTTGCGGCTTGCTGTAGCGCGGACGGACATGGTAGTGCACGTGCGGACGTGGATCTTGTGCCCGGTAAGCGTTGTTCATGAGCAGTGCCGACGTGATGTGCGTCGCCTTGAGACCCTTCTTGGCCATCTTGGCGATACGCCGTTTGACGTGCCGCAAGTCCAGCCATTCCTCGAAGCTCAGCTCTTCTTCGTGTTCAACATGACGACGAGCAGTGATGTACATCCGACCGAGATAGCACTGGTCGCTTGCATCAAGTACCACCCGCCAATACGGAGTCTGAAGCACGACGATATCATCGTCTCCTGATCCGAAGAGGTATGGGCAGATACTACAGCCATTTACTGGTTTTGCCTGCAAGGTTCTCCCTTTCGATTGGGTAGGGAGATTATAAAATGAGTACGATAGTACTACAAGCAAAAGCGATATTAAGCTGTCTTATTTAACGCGTTCAATATACGTTGCGCTGCGAGTATCGACCTTGAGTCGATCCCCTGCCTTGATGAAGAGTGGAGCTTGGACTTCGATACCAGTCTCGAGCGTGACGGCCTTGGTCGCACCGGCAGCTGAGTTACCCTTGTCGCTACCTGGGGCCTGGGTAACTGCGAGGATGACATTCTTTGGCCATTCAAAGCCGATTACCTGATCATGGAAGAGGTAACCTTCGATTTCGCCTCCTTCAACAATAAACTTAGGGATCTGGTCGTCGATGGTCGTTGCAACTTCGTGTGTCTCGTAGCTCGTCATGTCCATGAGTGAATGCTTATCTCCCTGAGTATAGAGATACTGAAGCTTCACGCGACCGAGGTCGGCTGGCTTCACGCGCTCATCATTACGAAACGTACGATCAATCACCCCACCAGTGATGAGGTTCTTGAGCTTAGTGTTCACAATCGAGCCACCACGACCCATCTGCTTTTGGGCATATTCAACAATCTTGTACGGGACTTCGTCCAGTTCGATGAGGGTATCTTTTCTAAGGTCGGTTGGTCCGTACATATGGGTGTTCCTTATTAAAACCCGAGCGGGCTCGGGACTCAGTCTTGAGATCCTTCAACTTCCTGCTTTAGCAGGAGCGCTCAGGATGACAGACTGAAAGTTTATCTTCTTCAGCCAGTATAACAAGCTTGTAGGCCTGAGTAGCTAAACCGGGAAAGGCATCCTTTTGAGTGAGGAGATGCAAGGCGGCATTGCGAAGTGAAGCGCGCCGTACTCAGACGTACGGAGAGCAAGCCTCGCAAAATGCCAACGCCGCAGCTCCCGCTCAAAAGATGCCGCTACTTAACGACAAATGGGAGGAGTGCGATGTGTCGGGCACGCTTGAGGGCGTTGGTCAGCATTCGCTGGTGCTTCATAGAAGCGCCAGTACGCTTACGGCCTTCGATCTTGCCGGTACTATTGAGGTATCGCTGCAAGAGCTTCACATCTTTGTAGTCAATGACTTCGATGTCTTCGCTGTAGAGGCGATTTTGTTTACGATATTCTGCCATGATAATTCCTTTTCTTTAGAATGGGATGTCGTCGAGGTTGATTTCGTCATCGCCCAAGTCTTGATTCTCGACTTTCTTCGACTGAGCTGGTTTGTTGTCTCGAGGAGTATATGAGCCTTCGCTACTTCCACCGCCATCACCGCCGCCATCTCCAGGTCCACCGATAAAGTTGATGTCGTTGGCTACGATCTCAGTACGAGATTTCTTCGCGCCATCAGTGCCCTCCCAGTTACGGGTCTGCAGCCGTCCGACAACCATCACGCGACGACCTTTGGTCAGATACTGACTGACGAGCTCACCAAGCTTGCCCCAGGCAACGACATCGTGGAACTCTACTGAGTCTTTCTTGTCGCCGCTAGCCTGGTCTTGCCAGGTACGGTTGGTTGCTACTGCAAAGCTCGCGACGGACTGCCCGCCTGGTGTGGTACGTAGTTCAGGGTCTCGGGTAAGGTTACCCATGATGATTGCCTGATTGAAGTCTTTTGCCATAATTCTCTACCCTCCTAGGTGTTGTTAAGCGTCTTTTTCAGTGTCAGATGCGTCAGTCTTAGCCGGAGCTTCGTCTGATTTACCTTTGGTTTCTGGTTTTGCATCGCGTGGTGTGCGAGGGCTACCGATAGACTTGATGTCCTCGAGCGAAACGATCAGTGATCGGATGACTTCATCGGTGATGCGAAGTGTGTTTTCAAGTGACTGGACCTTTGATGGATCAAGGCTGATCTGGTAGAACAGGTAGATGCCCCAATCTTGTTTCTTGATGGTATAAGCGAGCTTGCGCTTGCCCCAGTTGTCTTTCTTGTCGATTTTTCCGTCGAGGGCTGCAATGGCTGCCTCGATCTTGTTGGTAGCACCTTCTTGATCCATTTCGAGATCAGGGTGCAGTACAACTGCTACTTCATAGTGCCGCATAGGGCTCCTCTCTTTGGTTCTCCGCTGAGGCGGGTTCGCCACGATCTTATGGTCGTGACAAAAAGGTTGATATATTTTTCTCACTTGGTTGCTAAATACATCAGCAATACCGTAATTCTACCGAAAATGACCTGTTCAGTCAAGATCAGACAGGTATAATAGGCTCATGCAGGTACTCGCCTCTCAATTCATCGATCGCTGGGTTATCGACCGTTCGCGCGCTTTGGCGACCGCCCAAATCTCGCGATTATTCTTGGACCCAAAAAACCTCAAAGTAGCCTACTTTGAGGTCAATTCTATTCCACACGACGACCATGTTTTTGTCCGAAGCGATCAGATTGTAATGGAGGGTGAAGTACTGACCATTGCCTCAGTCAACGCCATGGGTGAGAAGGAGGACTTTGTGCGCGACCAAGACATTCTCGCCTCTCCTTGCCTCCTCACCGGATACAAAGTCTTCGATCGGTCCAAGCGACGGCTCGGCCGGATCACCGACTATACAATATCGACTACGACACTACGTGCAGAACGCCTCCATATCGGCGTCCCCTTCTGGCAGCGTCTCCTCATGCCAGAACGTGTAATGAGTGCTAGATCCGTGCACGAAGTGTTACCGGACAAAAAGCAGGTGATCGTTAATCAAAGCGTAGCCCCAAGTAAAAATCGAGTCACTGAGCCAGTTGCTGCGTAATCTTTGTCTCCTGCTGATCTGATGATGTAGTCTTTACAGCAATGTTCGGTTATTGTCTGCTAGACGGCCCATACCCCTTACGCTATGATCGTACACAAGAAGGAGGGTTGTGGATTGATCACCTTGGTCTTGTGGCTGCTTGCAGTAGCTGTCTGCGTACGCGCTGTTGTCGTGTCGCGATAAACAAATATCATCAATAGCAAAACGGTAAAAACAGAAAAGGTTTAGTCCTCTTCTTTGAGGATTGTTTTTATCTGACCATAGCTCCAGCCCTTGCGCTGAAGCGACTGGATTACCTTTTCGAGCGGCTTCCCGGCCGCTCGAAGCTTTTTGAGCGCATGGCGCAACGACTCAAAACGATCTTCTTCCTCATATTCCTCCAGCGCCAGCGATACGGTGTCTCTATCAATACCCTTCTGTGCCAGCTCAATACCTATTACTCGGGGAGACTTGCCTTCTAGTTGTCGCATCGCTACCCAACGACGTGCAAAGTCTTCATCATCGAGATATTTCTCAGCTTGCAAACGAGCCACCACCTCTTCAATATGTTCTTCGTGATTCTTTTTCTTGAGGTATTGCTCTATCTCCTGCTGGCTTCGCATGCGGTACGACAGGAATCTGATAGCTGCATGATATGCCTTGGTGCTCGACGACAACTCCTTGAGCTTGTCGGCCTCCACTTCGCTGATCTCTGTGCCCTTATGAAGGCCCAGCGTGACTACCTGGAGATCGGTCAGTCCACACCAAAACTCATCATCAACGAAGATGTTGTAATAGCCAGCTCGCTTCTGTGCTGAGAGCTTTGTAACGATCGGCATACCGGCTCTCGCTAGAGCTCGGTAGGGACGTCAGCTTCTGGCTCTCCCTCAACCTCGGGCTTAGCCTTTGGGTCGGTTGGCTTCGGGAAGCTCAAGATTCGGATCTGCTTGTCGAGCTCTTCCATGACTTCAGGGTGTTCTTTGAGGAACTGCTTGGCAGCTTCGCGGCCCTGTCCGATCTTCTCGTCTTTGTAGGAGAACCAGGCTCCAGCCTTGCCGACGAGCTCGTGCTTCACAGCCAAGTCAATGAGATCACCAGCGGTTGAGATGCCTTCGTTAAACATAATGTCGAACTCAGCGATCTTGAAAGGAGCCGCCACCTTGTTCTTTACCACCTTCACTTTGACGTGGTTGCCGGTTGCTTGATCGCCATCTTTGATAGTCTCAGTACGTCGAATATCGAGTCGGACTGAAGCGTAGTACTTGAGTGCGTTACCGCCCGAGGTAGTCTCAGGGTTACCAAACATTACGCCAATCTTCATGCGGAGCTGGTTGATGAAGATGACGGTACACTTGGACTTGTTGATTACACCCGTAAGCTTACGGAGCGCTTGGCTCATCAGTCGAGCCTGTAGACCCATATGCGAGTCACCCATGTCTCCTTCGATCTCGGCCCGCGGTACGAGAGCTGCTACAGAGTCGACCACAACGATATCAACCGCACCAGAGCGCACGAGCGTCTCGGTGATCTCCAGTGCCTGCTCACCAGTGTCTGGCTGCGACACAAGAAGGTCATCGAGGTCGACGCCAATCTTGCTAGCATATTCAGGATCAAGGGCATGCTCAGCGTCGACAAAGGCTGCTGTGCCGCCCTTCTTCTGAATCTCAGCGAGAACGTGGAGAGACAAGGTGGTCTTACCACTTGATTCAGGTCCGTAAATCTCAATAATTCGTCCGAGCGGGATACCGCCACCTAGAGCAATGTCGAGCGACAAGCTACCAGTTGGTACTGTGTCGACATGATTATGAATGCCTTCACCGAGACGCATGATGGAGCCGGTACCAAACTGACGCTGGATTTGCTCAACTGCTAATTCTACGGCCTTAAGCCGAGAGGCTTTCTCACTATTTGCAGCAGCTTTGCTTTGCTTCTTATCCTTGTCTAGTGCCACTATTGACTCCTTCTTAACTCCTTTGGCACGCTTCTGCGGCTTACTCAGATCGACTGGTGTATTAGGCTTCTCAATGTCTGTGGCTGCTCCTGTTGGCACGTCACCCTCCTATCTTATCTCAATATGTCTTGTAAACATATTACCGAATGCAAACCGTACAGTCAAACGAACGTAGTGCATATAATAAAGTACCGCCCTGTTTGCACAGGGCGGGCGAAAGAACACGAAGGCACTGCTAAGCGGTGCGCAAGGTGGTGAGATTGTGGCGGCGGAGCCGAAGGAGGCGGCCGACGCTGTCGGGTGCCTCAACGAAGTAACGCTGCTGCTCCCCGTCGGGACCGCCCCACGAGATGATGACGAGCAAGTCTCGGAACGGGCCATCCAACATCAGCTTGTCGAAGTTGGACTGAGCAACGAACTCGAGGGATTCTGGCCGCCCCGACGCAGTGTGCCGTCCATAGCTCTCGAGGATGTGGCGCGCGAGCTTCTTGCGGTACTCACTTTCCTGAATCGGAAGCGAGCGCTGTGCATCACCGCCAATAGACAGCAGACCCTGCTGAAGCGCAGCTGCCTCGTGCCCTCCAAGCCGAATGAGCTCGGCATGCAAGAACTGTTTGAAATCTTGGTGCGACATGTAAGGAACCTCCCAGGTTCACAAAGGATACCCATAGAATAACAGGTACTAAAAACAAGCTACAAGCCTAAGCACTAAGGCTATTTTGTATCGCGATTGTACTGCACGTCTCGTTTCACTTCCCCTACTACACCGAGCAGACCGAGGTCTTTTGCAACAACAACGGAGTTTGTAAGCGTGACACGAGTCTTGCCCGCATTCCCTGTAGATAGCTTGAGTGAATCGGCTGCCGAAAAACTCTGCGTCGTACCTGCAAGCATCGTGCCTCTAAATATTTCCTTGCCATCAGCCTCTACAATGAGCCAAGTCGCGGCGTCACCGATCGTAACGAGTGTCTGCACGCCATCATTTGTTGTTGGTGACGCAGGAGTTGCTCCATCTGCACCAGGAGTAATCGGCTCAGGAGTAGTATCTGCTGCCAAGCGAGCGGTGATCACATATGTTTGTGTGGCCACTTTACCAAGTCTGTTCTTAGCCGTAAGCTTGATTTCATTTAGGCCGTTTGTGAGAGCAATGCGTTCTCGGAAGCTCCCATCGGCCGCTACAAGTACTGGAGAATCATTAATAAATAGATCTGAGCCGTTCTCCACGCGGCCTGAGACATAGCCGAATGATGCCGTCACCAAGCGCGCCTCAGTATTGTTAATAACGAGCTTGGGTGGAGCAGACAATACCAACACTTGCCAAATAATGTAAAGTACCACGGCGCTCACCACGGCCAGTGTAGATAACGCCACAAAGGTACGCGGCGTCACCACCCACTTCATATTACGGATCGGCTTGAGACCGAGTTGAATCGGGCGACGACTCTGCTTGATGCTCTGCCGTTTCATCTCACGTTGGCCGGCTCGCTCAGCGTCGTACATCTTGAGGATCGGCTTTGGGTCGAGGCCGAGATAATCAGCGTAGTTCTTCACATACCCACGAGCGTAGACATCGTCCTTGAGGGTGTCATAATCCCCTGTCTCGATAGCTTCAATATACTTTGCACGAATGCGCGTAGCCTGTTCAGCCTCAGTTAATGAAATCTCTAACTGCTCACGGCGGCGCTGAAGGATCGTAGCTAGAGCTTGGCTATCCTGCGTCTTGCCATGGTTGGAGCGAGGGCTAGCGTTTGATCGTTCATTCATGCGGATCCTGATCTTCCCCCATAGATGCCTCGTCCATTCCACCCATATCTGTCGGTGCCGCCATCACTTGTCTTGGCTTGGCGCCATCGGCTGGTCCAACTACGCCATTCTCTTCGAGCAAGTCGATGAGTCGAGCAGCTCGGGCGTAGCCGACCTTAAAACGACGCTGCAAGAGGCTCGAGCTCGCCTTACCAGATTGAATCACAAACTCGACGACTTCATCATAGAGATCATCGGCATCACCGCCACCAGGACCCATGTTCACGACACCGCGAGTACCAAGCTTTACGGCTTGCGCGAGAACTTCTTCGTTGTAGTCTGGCTGGCGCTCGTCACGCAAGAACTTTGTCACAGCGCTGACTTCTTCGTTGGTCAAGAAAACACCTTGTGATCGCTTTGGCTTCATGAAATCTGGCGAGAGGAAGAGCATGTCACCTTTACCGAGCAGCTTCTCGGCACCAGCTTGGTCAATAATCGTACGGCTATCGATCTGACTGGCCGTAGTGAGGGCAATACGGGCTGGAACGTTGGCCTTGATGATACCGGTCACAACACCGACACTCGGTCGCTGTGTGGCAAGAACGAGGTGAATACCAACCGCACGTGCCATCTGGGCGATTCGGACGATGAGAGCCTCAACGTCTTTGCCGGCCACAGCCATGAGGTCAGCAAACTCATCGAGAATAATCACGATGTACGGCATTGGAGTCGATTCTTTCTTGGCGTTGTATTCCGCTATGTTTCGAGTCTGGTACTCAGCCAGGAGGCGAAGTCGTCGATCCATCTCCGTCACACACCATTTGAGTGCAGAGATAGTCTTGTCTGGCTCATAGATTACTGGAGTCAATAGGTGAGGAATATCATTATAGAGAGTCATTTCAACACGCTTCGGGTCGACGAGGATGAGCTTCATCTCAGCCGGCGAGTTGCGGTACAAGAGACTGGTTAAGAGAGTGTTGATCGTTACTGACTTACCAGATCCAGTCGTACCAGCAATGAGCAAGTGAGGCATGGTGGCCAAGTCGGCAGTAAGGATGTCCCCCGCTACATCACGGCCGATCACAAACTCGAGCTTCGAAGTCTTATCTTGGACTTCCTTGTCGGCCAGGATATCACGGAGTCGCACCATAGCGATCTTCTCGTTTGGTACTTCAATACCGACCAGGTCAGTACCTGGGATTGGAGCTTCGATACGAATATGTGGAGCCTTAAGTGCCAGCGCGAGGTTACGGTCAAGTGACGTGATCTTAGTCAGCTTCACTCCGCTCGATGGTCGCATGGTGTACTGGGCGACAGTCGGACCAACGTTCACGCCGACCATAGCCACTTCGATACCAAATTCCTTGAAGGTATTCTGAATAAGGGCGGCCTTTTCTTTCTCATTACCGGCATCTGCCTTGGTTGACATCCCCTTGAGGAGATCAAGCGGTGGATATTTCCAATCCTTATCGATGCTAGCAGTAACAGCTGCCTT
>CALKUN010000078.1 GCA_937996675.1 uncultured Candidatus Saccharibacteria bacterium | reverse complement strand
TGGCTGATGCATATCAGGTAGATCAAGAAGAATTACGCAAGAAGCTGACACTGGAGGAATACGAAGTGACACAGAATGCTGGGACTGAGGCGCCATTCTCGGGTCAGTATTGGGACGAGCACGCAGATGGATCGTACGTTTGTAAGGTCTGTGGTCAAAAGCTCTTCGATAGCGATAGTAAGTTTGAATCGGGATCGGGCTGGCCTAGCTTTGACCAGGCTATACCTGGTTCGGTAGACATGAAAACAGATGCGAGTCACGGAATGGAACGCACAGAGGTTACTTGTAGTCGGTGTGGTGCACATCTGGGGCATATGTTTGAAGACGGTCCCAAGGAAACGACCGGGCAGCGCTTCTGTATAAATTCGGCGAGCTTAGATCTCAAAAAAAAGACGTCTAAATAAAAATTGGGGCGAGAGACACATACGTGTCTCTCGCCCCAAGGGGCGGACGGGTCAGATTCGTCTGCCGCAGATTGGCCAGGGGGAGCGGCCGCGGGAGGCGTAGAGCGCGCGAGCCATGGCGTGCTGCACTTCGGGAGGCGCGATCGACGGACTTACTCCCACGTAACCCGGCAACACGGACTGGGCGGTGCTGTTCCAGGTGCCTTGGTTGAACTGGTACAGCCCGCGGTACTTGCCATTGCGCGATACCGCGGCGGGGTTGCCGCCGGACTCACAGTTGGCCAGACGTGCCAACTGAGCGTCAGAGAGGCTGCGCTGTACGTCGTTGTAGCTGGCCAGGACGGCGCGCTGCTCTTCGGACTTGGCTTGCACGACGAGGGCAACTTCTTCGGGGGTGCAGGCGGATGCCATGAACAATCCGCACAAGCAGAGCGCAAGGAGCGCAAACAGCTTGGTACTTCGGGGTTTCTTCGTGGTACTACTCATGTCTGGATACCTCCAGGTAGGGGACGCGGCACGGTGCCGTCATCCAGGTGGGGGTGTTATCAGTTGCTAAGCAAATTTGACGAGACTAGGTGTCTCATCCATCCACGCTTCGAAGGTGTCTGCAGCGTGAATAAGCTTAAGGTCTCAATTTCTCAGGTTTGCGTGATTGCCGACAAAGTGTCAGCATCAACTCCCTGCGACTTTCAGACTGGTCCGATAACCTTTCGAGATTAACATATTTAAAGAACTTATGCAAGCACAGAGCTATGGGCCATGTGGTTTACGGCTCAAGGCTAAAACTCTCCTCCAGGGAGACAATAATTCACGAGGTCCCAGTGACACCATCCCCACGCAGGGCTATCAACAGCGTCACGAAGCGCAAGTACATTAAAGAAAGGATCTTGCCATGGGCCTTTGAGAAAAGTCTTTTGCAGGGTGTACGAGAGTTGCGCACAGCCTGCATATTGGCTACCTGGGCGGCGGGCGAGAGGATTGTAGGTGGATTCTCGGTAGACGACCTTGAGTGCGCGAGGGTAGTCGACGCGGTCCTGAAAGATATAGTTTACAGCTTCTTTGCAGTCCGAGAGAGACTTGTAGGACGGACTGAACTTGCTTACTGGTACTGGCGGAGTGCGAAGTGCTGAGATGGTTTCTACCATGACATGACAGTCGCCATAGTTCGTTGCGACACTACTCGTGCTCGCACAAATTTGGGCGGCTGTAGTAAGGTCGAGCTCGCTACTAGCCTGCGCTTGACGCTTAGGGGAAGGCACAAAAAATACACTGGCCGCAAGCGCCACGATGCAAGTAATTGCAGCGACTGCGGTCAGTGTATTGGATGGTCCTTGAGGAGGGTTTTTTGTGTTTTTCATAGCTACCGTATGGAATACGATAGCATCATTTTAGCATAACTGGCTTAAAATTTCAAGAGGCCTCATTCCACCACGAATGTCGTGCTATGTTCTCGAGAATTTGAGTATAGACGGGGCTGGTAGTCTCGAGAAAATGCGGTTGGACCCAGTTCTCAACACGGGCTGGGAGAAGTTTTGCACCAGTGACGCGTTTATCCGAAAAAGTGAGCTCGAGAGCTACGCTGCGCTTGGTCTCTTCGCTCCAGTTTTGATCGAAGACAAAGTTGCCCAGAGAGTAGGCGATGAGGTGACCCTTGTACCATTCAAATCCCTGCGTCCAGTGGGGGTGGGTGCCGATGACGACTTCGGCACCGGCATCTATAGCGGCATGGGCGAGCGCCCGCTGCTCTTCGTTGGCGTCATGGGTGTACTCGGTGCCCCAGTGGAACCAAGGGATGACTATATCGTTGGTAGCTTTGGCGGCTTGTATCTCTGTTTGGACGCGTTGAATGTCGGTTTGGCTGAGTGTACCCCAAGGTTTAAGGGGTATGCGCTGTGTTCCAGGCGTGGCTGCGGTGGGTTCTATGTTACCAGGCACAGTGTTGTATCCGAGGTGGGCAATTGTGACGCCTTGCACGGTAGTATTCCAGGTGGCGAGTGTGCCTTTTGGGCCTACACCAAAGGTGCCAACTCTTGAAGCGGTGAGATTGGTGAGCATTTCTGCGACCTTGGTGGCGCCACCATTCATAGAATGATTATTTGCGAGATTTACAGCATCAATCCCGCTAGCCTGTATGCCTTCGAGTGATGCTTTTGGCGCGGTAAAGTTGAGCACACCCTCGCCTTGCAAAAATGCCTGGTTGTCGGCAATAGTCGTTTCAAGGTTGGATACGGTGAGGTCAGCCGATCTGGTACGTTCCTGCACGCTAAGGTAGGGATAACCAAACCCAAGACGACGCGAGTAGGTGTATACATCGCGGGCAGGAATGATGTCACCGAGCGCTAGGTAGGTCCAGGTGGATTTTGGCTTGAGCTCCTGGGCAAGTTGCTCGCTGATTTTTTTGCGATCAGTTTGCGAGAGCTTATCGGAGCGAACGTCCAGTCTTTTGACGGCAGTCGACAGAATAGTCGCAGATTTGATCGGTTGGGCTTGGGTATCTCCGAGGGCTTCAATACTCCCATTTGGATCAGTGATGATCTCGACATCGGCTGAGAATTGAGTGCGTTGGTAGTCCTGAGGAAGTGCTTCGATGGCAGTAATTACGAGGTCTTGTAGTGAGGTGTCCAATCCCTGAACTGAGAATGTAAGGGGTATGACCGTTGAGCTTGATAGAGTTTGGGCTTGAGCGGCCGGCCGGCTCAATTGCTTCCAGAGGTACCAGCCTAGTATTGAAGGGAGAATAATGCAGACAGTCGCTGCCGCAATGTAGATACGTGTACGTCGGTGCGGTAAGGCGTTGGCTAGTTTGTCCATGATTATCCTAAGAGGGCGCGGGTGTCGGCTGGATAGTTAGTGGTGATCATATCGGTACGTCGCTTTGGTATTTGAGCTGGCTTGCCGGCGCCGATCCAAGTATTAATTGGCTGATCTCGTTTGCCAATGCGTCCGTGCAGCCACCGGCTATGTACGCTCGTAGCGATGACATCGTGGCGTCGTGCGGCGCGGGCTCGAGTGAGTGGAGCGTGGGGAACGAGTGCAAGGCAGGTGACAGTATTTTCGTCACGTTGCTTGATGGCGTCAAGGATGCGGCTCGAAAAAGATAGGAACATAGTGTGATCTAGGAGGCCTCTCTGGGCGATCATCTCGTAGACTTGTCGAGCGAAGCCAGCCTTGTCACGAGAGTAAAACTTGAGCTCGACAACGTATTGTGTCTTGGCTCCAAAGGTATCAAGTACATGGCCGAGTGAAGGGATACGTTCCTGTGAGAAGGCGGGGTCAAACCAAGAGCCGGCATCAATGCGCTCGAGATAATGAAGGGTTTTGGATGAGATTTTGCCACGTCCCTTGGCGGTGCGGCCAAGTGTGTTGTCGTGCATGATGACGAGCCGGCCATCTTTTGTCCGCTGGACGTCTAGCTCGATTGCATCGGCCTGCTGTTGGACTGCAAGCTTGAAGCTTGCCATGGTGTTTTCGGGTGCCTCACCGGATGCGCCTCGATGAGCAATGATGATTGGCTTGGTGCGAGGGTTGAGGAAGAAGTTTTTGGACGTTGCCATAATGTCTCAAGTATAAGGCGTATACTGTGCGTATGAAAGACGCTCCACACCAACACGAAATTGCCGATCTGGCTGGCGGTTGCTTCTGGCAGATTGAAGATGAGTTTTTGAACCTGCCAGGCGTCATCAGGACGCAAGTCGGCTATGAAGGAGGTACGATGCCACGGCCAACGTATGCTCAGGTTTGCTCTCACGTTACTGGTCATGCAGAGACAGTGCGTGTGACATTTGACCCGTCGGTGATTGAGTATGAGGACTTAGTTCAAAAATACATGCAAATGCATGACCCAACCCAAATTGATCGACAGGGTCCTGATGTTGGGGAAAATTATCGCAGTGCTATTTTTTATCATTCGCCAGATCAACAGGCTGCCGCTGAAAAGGTTGTGGCAGAGATTAATGAAAGTGGTCGTTACGCCGATCCAGTTGTGACGAAGATCGAACCAGCGACAAAATTTTGGCCAGCCGAAGACTACCATCAGCAATTTCTGGCTAAACAGCGCTCCCGCTCTATGTAACTATAGAGCGAGAAATTCTATTGTGCTTAAGCTGACAATATGGTAATATGCAGTTTCGTGTCAAATGATTCGGAATTACACAAGGGGGAAGATGACACAGAATACCATCGAAATGGCCGGCAGGGCTAGTGGGCTCATCGGTAGCGACGAGAGGCTGGCAACGCTGCCGGCCTTGGACAAACTGAGCATGACCGGTGGCAAGCAAGTCGTTTGCTTGCTGCATGGGACAAAGGTCGTGGAGCTCACGCCCGCAGAGGCACGCAAGCACCTCGATGCATTGCTGGCTCTCACGACCGAGACCAGCGATGCGGTTTACGAGATCGAGTCCGGGGATACCCGCATCGTCTTCAGCCGAGCCGGCACCCAGCCGGTCCGCTACGAGATGGAGTGGGAGGGGTCACACGGCCCCTTCAACCAGACCGATTACGAGACCTCGATCAGGGGTCTCATCGTGGAGCTCAACGCTCCTGCCATTCGCCACCACCGCCAGATCAATCCCTGGCGGGCCGTCGGCCCGGGCCGGCACCATCGCCGTACCGAAAGCCTGATCGGCTAGTAGTCACATTCGAGCTCCGGGAGTTTTCTCCCGGAGCTCGCAGTCTTTTTTATTATTAGCTATGCTTAAGTGTATGCATACCGCAGCAGCAGTCAGAGAGGATCTGCAAGCCCTCGGCACGCTCGAAAGAGCGGAGGCTTCAGCGTGGTTCTTCAAGACTGGGCCGGGACAATATGGGGAAGGAGATAAGTTTTATGGAGTTAAAGTCCCCGAGACTCGGCTGATAGTGAAGCGGCATGCGCCCTTAGCCTTGGCGGAAGTGGAGAAGCTGCTTTTGAGTGACTGGCATGAAGAACGTCTGGCGGCCTGCTTGCTACTCGTGAACCTGTACAAGAAGGGTGATGCTGCAAAACGACAGGAAGTGTACGAATTCTATCTGAATCATAGTCATTATGTTAATAACTGGGATCTAGTAGATACTTCAGCGGAGTATATTGTCGGCCAGCACGTGGCTAATACAGACTTTATGACACTCAAGAAGTTGGCCCACTCCCGGCTCATATGGGATCGTCGTATCGCTATGTTGGCCTGTTTTCACTTCATCAAACAGGGCGAGGCTGAGCCAGCACTCACTATTGCTGAAATCCTTTTGGATGACGAGCACGATTTGATCCGTAAGGCAGTCGGCTGGATGTTGCGCGAAGTGGGCAAGCGAGTCGATGAGCGTATCGAGCAAGACTGGCTCCTCGAGTCTGATAGGTACAAGACTATGCCGCGAACGACACTGAGATACGCTATTGAGCACTTCTCACCAGAACTACGCAAACACTATTTGGCTGGCACGGTCTAAGGGTACCTATTCCGGCCTACATATAAAACCGGCTCCCAATGGGGCCGGTTTTATATCCCTTGTCTCGCGTACGATGTGTAGCGTATCAAGCTGCGTACTGAGTTCAAAGCATAAGTATAATCAGCCGATATCGTCATCAAAATAAAAGCGTTCGTCTTGTAACTCTTCAGGGAGAAAACCATCCGGTGCCTGAAAGTCGGCCTTCCACTTGTAATTTTTACCATAACCCAGCTCCTTCATGAGTTTAGTTGGGGCATTTCGTAAGCCGAGTGGGGTCTGTGCTGCTGGGTAGGATTTCACGGCTTGCTTGGCTCGCGCCATCGCATCAGCTACGGTCCGACTCTTTGGTGAGCGGGCTAGCGCGATCGTAGTATGCGCAAGGTGGTATTCGCATTCGGGATAGCCGACCCTTTCGACTGCCAGGAAACATGAGGTGGCAAGATTGAGTGCGGCTGGTGCAGCCATACCGATGTCTTCAGATGCAAAGATAACCATTCGGCGAGCAATAAACTTTGGGTCCTCACCAGCCTCAACCATGCGAAAGAGATAGAAGAGTGCGGCATCGACATGGCTCCCTCGCATTGATTTGATGTAGGCTGAGATTAGATTGTAATGATAGTCGCCAGTCTTGTCGTAACTCAGCGCCATTTTTTGCATAGCTTGCTTGATGGTCTCAACCTCAACTTTGGCGGGCGATAGCTGAATGGCGACCTCAAGCCCGTTAAGCGCCGCTCGAGCATCTCCAGCTGAGAGTTCGGCTAGGAGCTTGAGTGCGGCTGGCTGAGCTTTCGTGCTGGCGTACGTCTTCATGGCTCGCTTGAGGATGACGACGAGCTCTTCTTGTTTGAGTGACTCAAGGACGATAACACGACTGCGGGAGAGAAGGGGAGCGATGACCTCAAAGCTAGGGTTCTCGGTCGTGGCGCCAATGAGAATGATCGTGCCGTTCTCGATGACCGGCAAGAAGGCATCTTGTTGAGCTTTATTAAAACGATGAATCTCATCGACGAAGAGAATTGTTTGGGTGCCGAGCCTTTGCATGGCACGGGCATCTTCAATTACTTTTGTGATATCAGCCTTCCCCGAGGTGACGGCCGATATTTCGCGAAAATGGTAATTGCCCGAGCTGGCAATGATGCGAGCTAGAGTCGTCTTGCCGGATCCAGGTGGGCCCCAAAAGATGAGTGAAGTCGCCTCGCCTTTTTCGATGAGCTGCCGAATAAATTGGCCCTGTCCAACGATGTGTTCCTGCCCCACAATATCATCGACGTGGCCTGGCCGGAGACGATCGGCTAGTGGACGATGGGCTTGGTTATTTTGGCTGTAGCCGAGATCTGACATGACCTCATTGTATCAGGTAATACGAATGCAAAGAGAACAAGCTTATTGCCGGGAAGGCTCAGGTGGTTCAGTAGCTATCTCTGTGATTGCTTCGGGAAAGTCTGTGCTACGTACGGTGATCGACTCAATGGGAGAAACCGGTTTGAGAGATGACCATTCAGAGCCATTAGGGGAGCGTGGCTCGAATGACTCTCTGTCGAAAACATATACTATGCCTCGTGCTGAAGGTAGCCGGGCACCATCAATGAGATTCTTGGTGGCACGAAACTCGGCTGTCCGAACGCCATTTTCGGTGCGTATGCCACTGCCACTCCAGCCATTCGTATCATCGATACTATTCGTCCGATTCACAAGCGCCATAAAGATCGCCACATCTGGTCTATCAGCTGCAAAAACAGCTGGTGCACCGTCCGGTATGTTCTTTCCTGTAGTGTGGTCGTAGTTGTGTGCCTGCCTTGGTTCAAACTCAGTAATATCGCGAGTTGGTGTGCCGTGAAAGAGAAATTTTCCGGATTGTCCAAGTCGCTCTAGGTGCTGGCGAGCTGACTCTGTCGGCTCCGTCTCTCTCTGTTCAGCGGACACTTGGCGTCGAGCTCGCAGCTGGCAGGTAGTTGGCGTAGTCGCTCCCGATGATGATCGTAAAGTCTTGGGCTGGATTCTTCACCGCGGTCTCTGGAGCGGTGGCCTGGACCTTGAGGAGACCCTGGAGGTAGTCCTTGGTGTGCGACTTGGATCCATTGGTGTAGTCAATGATCTGCGTCGTAGTGTGGTCTTTGGTGAGTGCGTTGGCGACTGCAGTGACGGTTATTGGTGAGGCACCGGCGTTTATTTTCTTCTCCAGTTGTCCGCCGATACCGACTGTTGGGGTGCCGTTTTGTATAAGCACTAGTGGGGTTTCTTGCCAGATTGGGCCAAGGAAGAAAATGTCTTTTTCAAAAGCCTGAATTGTCTTGAGCGTACTGTCGACTGGCACGATGTCTGAAGTGCCGTCGGTGGCTTGTTTGAGAAATCCATCGGTCTTGTAAGACAGTACGACATTAATAAACTGATCGTTGGAAACGTCCTTGGTGAGCTCGTTGAGTCGTTGCATCTCTCCTACCGAAAGGTCGGTTTTAACATTATCGCCAGCCGTCTGTATGAGGCTCGTGATCTTGGCGGGATTGAGGATCGTACCGAGTGAGAGGGCCTTGGTGCGGATGCCCTGGATGACTTCTTGTTGTCGAGCAGCTCGACCAAAGTCATCACCACACGTTCCTTTGCGGCACCGGGCATACTTAAGGGCTAGAGTACCATCAGCTTGGTAAGTGCCGGGCTTGAGTGTAAAACCACAGCTTCTCCACTGGTTGTTGTCACAGGGATACTCGCTATCGCTGAGGAGATCCTCATTCTTGATCTCGATTCCGCCAACAGAATCGACCGCTTGCTTTAGGCCGGTAAAGTTAGCCTTCACGTAGTAGTGAATGGGCTGGTCGAGGAAGTTTCCGACGGTCTGCTCGGCTAGAGGCACGCCGCCATAAGCATGCGCATTATTAATCTTTGCGGTGCCGTAGGTCGGAATCTTCACTCGTGTGTCGCGTGGGATAGAGGTGAATGAGACCTTTTTATCTCGGGTATTAAGGCTGACGAGGATATTAGTATCAGATAGTCCCTCGGCTTCGTGCCCGGGGTCACCGACACCAAGCAGCAGAATATTCACTCGGCCCTCATCTTCACCTTTGAGTTTTTGAGAGAGGTTAAAGAAATTTGGGGCAATCTTAATGACATTGTGGTAAGCAAAAACAAGGAAAAATGCCGCACCGACACAGGCGAGGACGGCAAGGATAATGAGAGCCTTTTTCCAGTGTCCGCGCTTTTGTGGGGTTGGCACCATTGGGCGCAGGTTGTGCCCTTTGTCTTTGAGCGGATCGTAGACAAAATCGGGGGCAGCATCAGGGTGGTGGAGTGGATGTTTGGCTTTGATGTCGCTGGCCTCCTTTGGGCCGGAATTCTCTGGATCTGGTTGAGGCTCCAGCGGCACTTTGTGAGGGGTGTCCATATGGTGGTATTATACCGGTTTTGATAGTCTAGAAGCGGGTTTGAGAGGGTATCTTTTTTCTCAGTTCTCGCACCCAATATTAACCATTTTCATCGAAATATTGACACTTTATGCTTATGGTGTTATATTTACTCTTATGAATTACAAACATTACATGCTTAATACCCCTTCGGGCGATGCGCAGCGCGTTATTGCCGGATTTGCTATTCCCACAGGGAGGCTCACTTAAGCACGTACATTTTGTACTCTGAAGTAGATGACCTCCGAGATGGAGGTCATTTTATTTCTACACACACTTATGAATAAAACGAAGAGTTCTCGGTAGTCATCTGGTTCAGAAAGAACCAGACCGTTTAGCGGTGCTAGACGGAGTACCTTCCTTGAAAGGAATGATATGGGTGCAGGAAATCGTATGACTGTTACGACAGATTCAGGTCAGCTGATCGGCATGAGGCCATACCGGCTCGATGACGCCGAACATATGGTCGATGGCATGCAGTCCTATAGCGTGGTTCGCACGCTGGGACGAGTGTTTGCGCCGAGTCTCGAAGCTGAGCGGACGTGGATCGCAGAACGTGCTGCTGACCCGACTGGATTTGGTTGGGCGATTACCATCGATGATCGTCCTATCGGTTCAATCGGAGTAGAGGGCATTGAGAATCGTCGCGGCACAGCCGGGGCGGTCATCTATGACCAGACATAATGGAGCGCGGGCATTGCCAGCGCTGCCGCACGAGCCTCGCTCTATTTTGCGGTGACAGCGCATGACATGCTGGCAGTCGATGCTGGTGTGTACGCCTGCAACCCAGCTTCGTATCGGCTCCAGTTGGGGGTGGGATTTATCTTGGTGGGACGAGTCCATCAGGGCGGCATCGTCGATGGCAAGCCATCGGATATGCTGCAGCTGATGTGGGTGAATCCGGATCGGGCGCGCTGGAACTACTTCTGGCGAAATGCCGAGCCGAACCCACATGGCATCGAAGAACCTTTCAGCGCTGGTCGTAAGCGAGCTCTCAAGAGCTTGGCTTGGGCTCGCAAGAACGTCCAGATTCTCTAATGTGAGAATCTGGACATCAGCCGGTCTCTCCCTAGTGGGGGACCGGCTCATACCTTTATACTGAGAGCATGAAAGATCGAGCTATGTCTGACTTCCGCGATATCGTCTGGGATTACTATCGTGATCATGGCCGCACTATGCCGTGGCGAGATGGCCCTTCGCCATACAACGTGCTTGTCAGCGAGTTTATGCTGCAGCAGACTCAAGTGAGTCGTGTGATAGTGAAGTTTAATGAGTTTATTGCGGAGTGGCCTGACTGGCAGAGTCTAGCGAGCGCAGCTCAGTCCGAAGTGGTACGAGTGTGGAAAGGGCTCGGCTATAATCGTCGTGCCTTGTGGCTCCACGCCGTAGCTGGACGGGTGGTGACCGACTTTGACGGTGAGCTACCATCCGGTGAATCAGACCTTACGTCCTTTCGGGGAATCGGTCCCAATTCGGCCGGTGCCGTGCGGGCCTATGCCTTTAATAAGCCAGTTGTATTTATCGAGACGAATATCCGTCGAGTCTTCATTCATCATTTCTTTCCTGACGAAGAGGAAGTACACGATAAAGATATCTTGCCGCTGGTTGAACAGGCGGTTGATCATGAGCACCCGCGTGAGTGGTATTGGGCGTTAATGGACTATGGATCGTACCTCTCGACACAGGTCGTTAATCCAAACCGACGAAGCCGTCATTATTCGCGTCAGGCTGCTTTTGCTGGATCGCTGCGCCAACTTCGCGGTCTGTTGCTCGAGTATCTCCTCACGAAGCCAGAATCTTTGGATCGGCTGGAAAGATCTTTTGAGGGATTTGATGAAGCCCAGGTCCGGGCTGCTCTGAGTGGCCTGCGGGAGGATGGTTTTCTGGAGGTGGTCGGTGGGTGCTATTGTATGGCCGAGGCCGGACGAGCCCACAATGGTTTGGTAGAATAAGTGTATGAAAGAAGATAAGCACATTTGGTTTCGGGCCAAGCGGTATGGCTGGGGTTGGACTCCAGCCACATGGCAGGGCTGGACTGTTATCGGCGTTTGGACGATTGCCTTCGTCGGCGCGGTCGTCGGCATTCAGCTTGCGTATGGCGAGACGCTTACTGCTGTTGTGGCATCGCTCATAGCGGGCCTAATTTTGACGGGGGTGCTACTCGTCATCACATATCGCACCGGTGAATTGCCGGCTTGGCAGTGGGGCGATAAAAAGAACAAAAAATGAGTACAAAGTGCTATAAAGCAGATACGGAATAATCAAAAATACTCACTACGGAAATAGTGAGTATTTTTTACATCAGCTGAATCAAACCAAGTAGCGTGCGCAGATTACACTTTTTTACGCGGGTTTTTCTTCTGGGCTGTGACAACTTTCTTGAGTTCCTCCATTACGACCTTTCGATCGTCCCAGCTAATTTTTTTGCCCCCGATTACCATCGACTGTTCAGACCCTTTACCGGTCAATAGTACTAAGTCGCCAGCTTTAGCGAGCTGCAGTGCCTGGCGAATTGCTTCTCTACGGTCGGCAATTCGCCAGTATGTTTGGTTGATTTTTCCACGTGCCTGCTTGATGCCGACTTCGATATCATCGAGGATTTTATCGGGGTCATCATAGTATGGATCTACGTTTGTAATAATGACCGCATCACTCCCGCGCATTGCGATCTCGCCCATGAGCGGGCGCTTCACTTCATCCCGACCACCACCCTCGGCGCCGAGAAGAGTAATGACTTTAGCAGTCTTGACGTTCATTTGCTTCGCTCCATCCATGAGGGCCTGCATACTAGTCTCCTCGTGCGCATAGTCAACAATGACCGTAAAGTCTTGTCCGGCTTCGATGCGTTCCATCCGCCCAGGCACGCCCGCTAACGACTTGAGGCCGAGTGCAATATCGGATGGACGCTTGCCTAGTTCAAGTGCGGTAGCGATAGCTCCAGCGGCATTGGAGACATTTACGACACCTGGGATATTGATTCGATACTGGTGTTTGTTTATGACGAGGGTGCTACCGAGCGGATCGGATTCAATATGGGTCGCTTTGTAATTGCTCTTAGCGTGCAAGCTATAACTACGCTTGATATCGGCGAAGTGGGAAAAGTAGGCATTGAAGTGCTCGGCATCAGCATTGGCCACAAGTATCTTGGGCTGGACGCGGCCCTGTAGTGTCTTCGTGCGTTGGTGCTCTGTCTGCTGGAAGACGCGTTTGTTGTGCTCATGAAGGACATCAAGAGAGTATCGATGGCTGGCCATGAGTTCACGGGTGACATTGGTGAAGATGAGCGCATCAAAGTAGATTCCGACGTGCCTCCATTGTGCTTGGCCTTCTGACGGCACTTCCATGATGGCGTATTGGCAGCCGGCATCTCTCATTATCGCCAGCGTTTTTTGAAGCTTGTGACGCCCGGGCATTGTCATGTGGTAGGGGTTCAGCTTTTCTTGCTGGCCAATACGTATGTTGGCCGTACCGATAAGACCTACGGTAGAGCCATCCCCCGACAAGGCTGCCCAGAGCAGATTGGCGAGTGTAGTCTTGCCCTTGCTTCCAACGATGCCAATAACAATCATTTTCTTGGTTGGATGTCGGTAGGCAACCCCTGCTGCAATGGCTTCAGTGTAGTGAAAGCCATTGATGAGCTGGTGGGGGACAAGTTTTTTGAGCTTTTCAATCATGACCTTATTGTACCTGACTTGGGTGGGTGTCGGGTACCTTCTCACAGATGTGAGCGTAAGCAACATGCTATAATTTTGCTATGTCACCGAACGATGCGACTCCTTCAACTCCTCCCGTAGCACCGCCTCCGAGCGTGTCTCCTCCGGTCTTTCATAACCCCTTGGTTGATGGATATACTCCGCCAATGCCACAGCCTGAATCAGCTCCCGCTCCCGCTTCAACGACACCGGCGCAGGACTTTGCGACAGAGCTACCATCCGAACCACTACCCGTACATCCGCCAGCTGATCCCAGTGTGCTGGACCTACAGGATCTTGAAGAGCCTCACCCGCCAGTTATTCAGGCGGCTCCAGTTCGGCTCGCACCCGTTCCAAAAGGTAATGATGTTCACGCCCAAGGACTAGCTGAGTCGGCCTACAGTCAGCCGTTCAGTAATGTGCCTGCCCCGCATGTCGCCGAGGCAGCCCTTATGCCGCTTGTGCCACACAAAAAGAAGTCGTCACATACACCACTCATCGTCATGCTCGTACTGGTTCTGGTAGGTGGGCTCGTCTTAGGTGCCTGGTATCTTTCAACGAAGTTACCGACTGCACAGAAGGGCACTTCTACCTCAACACCTCCTCCCGCCTCCCAAGCCAAGCGGGATACAAGTCGCAAGAATCTCCCACTCGGGTATGCCCAAGTAGAGACGGAGTGCTACTACGTGCAGGTACCCGAGAATCCGGAGATACAAGTAAATAAAGACTGTCGATTGGCAGTTGCATATGGTGCGACTAAGTCATCGACTGTAGTCGTGTCTCCATACAAAGACTTTGATCTCGTTGGTGCCGACCCTACGGCTGATCAGGGCAAGGCGCAGAAATTTGATTCAGGCAAGATCTTAGAAGGCTTGATTTCGAGTACGACGGCTGGACGAACGGTGGCCGAGCGTCAGGATATAAAGGTGGGCAATATTGATACCGTAAAGGTCACGAGTACATCATCTTCAAACGGGGAAGTTGTTGCGTACGCTTTTATAGTCTTGCCGGACACCGACCAGTCATTTGAAGAGAAGAAGTTTATTGCCTTTATCGTGACTGGTGCGTACAACGACGAAGCGAGTCGCACGGCCTTTGATAACCTTCTCAAGAACTGGCAGTGGAAGTAGGGCTCGATGAGAGGCCAGTCGCTCTCTTGGTGCATGGCTGGAATGACGACCCAACTGTAGGGTGGTTTGGTTGGCTTACTGCTAAGTTAGAAGAGAAGGGCTACCGAGTGATCGCTCCACACTTTGAAGCGAATGCACCACACCGATTTGATCGATGGCGCACCGAGCTGGTACAGCTATCGGCCCAGTTTGATCAGAGGACAATTATTGTGGCGCACTCTCTTGGTACGTGGCTCACCTTGCGATTAGTTGAAGATCTGAAGGGGGCGCATGTGTTTGCGGGTATCTTCCTTGTGTCTGGTTTTTTTGACGCGCCACGCCCCGAGGCTGCAAAGTTCTTCGAACCCGAGCCAAATTGGTCAGTAGTCCTTCCGGCAGCCCGGCGGTGGGTGGCTGTTTATAGCGATGATGATCGTATCGTGACGCCGGATCGTACGCGTCGACTGGCGCACAAGCTTCAGGCTGAGTTGGTATGCATACCTGGACACGGTCACTTTTTAGGAAGCCGCGGTATGAACGAATTGCCCGAACTGCTGGAGCTTATTGAAGGCAAATGAATCTTGGTTCGTGCGATGATCGGTTTTTACCTGTGATGCACGTATAATCAATGTATGAATGATGCTGAACTCGTAAAATCGCGTCTTGATATAGTCGAGATTATCTCAGGCTACGTTGAGCTCAAGAAGGCCGGTAAGGATTTCAAGGGGAATTCGCCGTTTCGTACTGAACGCACACCTAGCTTCTTCGTGAGTCCAGACAAGCAGATCTGGCACGACTTTGGCGATAACGAAGGCGGGGATGTGATTAGCTTCATCATGCGTATGGAGGGGATGACCTTTCCTGAGGCTCTTGAGATGCTGGCTGATCGAGCCGGTGTAACTTTGAGCCGAAGTGGTCGGCCGGAAGATAGTAGTAAGAAGTTGCGACTGTATGAGCTAGTTGATCTGGCGATGAAGTTTTATCATCTTCAGCTCTCCCAGCACGCTCCAGCCTTGAAATATGTACGCGAGACCCGGGGGCTAACGACGGAGAGCATCAAGCGCTACAAGTTAGGCTACGCCCCCGACGGCTGGTCAGCCTTTTTGGACTATGCTCAGTCCAAAAAGTTTACCTTTGACGAACTCCATAGTGCCGGCCTTGCAGGCCGTCGAGAGAAGGGAAGTGGGGGCTATGACCTCTTCCGTGACCGCATCATGTTTCCGGTCTTTGATCAGCAAGGAAGAGTGATAGGCTTCAGCGGCCGTCTTCTGACGGATGGCCAGAAGGCTGCTAAGTATATCAACTCACCCGAAACGCCAATCTATCATAAGTCTGTGGCAATCTTTGGGCTGCATCAGGCAAAACAGGCCATGCGTAAGGAGAAGGAGATCGTGATCGTCGAAGGACATCTTGATGTTATCTCCTTGTCACAGCGTGGACTTGAGCAGGTTGTGGCAGTAAGTGGAACAGCGTTGACCTCTGAGCAGTTAGTTATATTGAGCCGGCAAGCTGATGTGATCAAGCTATGCTTTGATAATGATGAGGCTGGCCGTAAGGCAGCAGAGAAAGCGATTGCCATGGGGCTTAACCTCTCGTCACGGGTTGAGGTAGTGAGTTACGACGAAGCTAAGGATCCGGACGAGATGGCCCGTCTACACCCTAAGGCCTGGAAGAAGGCCCTGGATCATTCGACTTACGCGCTGGACTATATCTTGACGCTCTATACTGGCCAAGCTGACCTCTCGTCAGGGCCCGCTAAGAAGCGCCTGGTCGCGCAAATCATCCCATTTTTGAAGCTCATTACTGACAAAGTTGAACAAGAACACTACCTCACAAAACTATCTGGATTAGTGGGTGTTGAGACAAGTCTCCTTCGAGAAACATTGTCTCGCGAGCCACGCAAAACAGCCCCATCGAACACAAAAGTAGAACAGCCTGTTGCGCCGAAGAAAGTTGTCACTGGACGTCAAGAACAGTTTGAAGAAATGCTACTAGAGCTACTGTTGGCCTACCCAGCCACGAGAATTGTCCTAGACGATATTGATCCGGCAGACATGACAGACACGAATAGGGAGTTTTTCAGAGTGCTCAAAAAACACCCAAAGTATACTGTCAAACAGCTGTCGAAAACCTTGTCAACAGATTCAGAACGTGTTAATATACTCACGTTACGGGGTGAACATGAATACTCATCGCTCAACGAGCACGAGCTAGGGCTTGAAGCCTTTACCCAAGTGCACACAGTGCAAAAACACATTTACTCAGTGAAAAAACGCGCCTTATCGCGCCGCATAGCAGCAGCAGAACAAGCCGGTGATTTCGACCAGGCTTCAGATCTGTTGCGGCAATATCAAGCTCTCGTCGTCGGCGAGGGTTCAGCTCTTTAGCTGACTATCCAGCTGACTCCCGGGACTCACCTTTAAGAAGTAAGAGGATTTATTTTTATGCCACGCAAAGCCAAAGACCCAGCCGCAGTTCCGAACCCAGAAGTAAACATTCCAGAGCAGTATAAGGCAACTGTCGAACGAATGATTACGAAGGGCCGCGAGCAAGGCTTCGTAACTCAGCAAGAGATTATGGCCGCTTTCCCAAAGGCCGAAGAAGAAGTCGAGCTACTCGATGATCTGTACTCATCATTCATCGACCAAGGTATCGAGGTAGTTGATCAGAAGGACAAGTTGATCTGGCAGACCGAACCAGAAGAAGACGTTGAGAACGCCGTCAACGAAGACTACATCAAAGACATCGCTGACGACTCCGTCCGTCTGTACCTTCGTGAGATCGGTAAGATCCCACTCATTACAGGCGAAGAAGAAGTCATGCTTGCCAAGCGCATTCTCCAGGGAGATAAGTCAGCCAAGGATGCATTGGCGGAAGCCAACATGCGACTGGTTGTGTCGATCGCTAAGAAGTACATCGGTCGCGGACTTGATCTGCTCGACCTCATCCAAGAGGGGAACAGCGGGCTTCTCCGTGCCGTCGAAAAGTTCGACCACACCAAAGGATTTAAGTTTTCTACCTACGCTACCTGGTGGATCCGACAGGCTATTACCCGTGCTATCGCTGACCAGGCTCGCGTGATTCGTATTCCAGTACACATGGTTGAGACGATCAACAAGCTTATTCGCACACAACGCCGCCTCACAAGTGAGCTCGGACGCGAACCATCCCCAGAAGAGATTGGTAAGGAGATGGAGATGGACGTTGAGAAGGTCCTCCATATCCAGAAGATCAGCCAAGATACGACATCCCTTGATGCAACCGTCGGAGAAGATGATGACTCGACGCTTGGCGAATTCATCGAAGACCACGATACGATTAGCCCAGTAGATGCTGCTACCTACGAGCTCCTCAAGGAGCACATCAACGATACGCTGGCTCTTCTCACGCCTCGTGAACAAAAGATCCTTCGTATGCGATTCGGGCTCGACGATGGCCGAAGCCACACGCTCGAAGAAGTCGGCCAGGAATTTGGCGTGACTCGCGAGCGTATCCGTCAGATTGAAGCCAAGGCACTCGCCAAGCTCCGTAAGCACAAAGACTCGAAGAAGTTGCGTGACTACCTCCAATAAATCGCGAAGTGAAATCGGTGAAGAAAAAAAAGCGAAGGCCGCCCTGGATTTAACACCAGGGCGGCTTTTCGTTTACGTAAAGGGAAGTTGTGCGGGGAAGGTGCGAAGGGTGCGTTCAGGTGAGCCGTTGGTGTGACTCGTCGACGGTGTGGGGCGATGTGCCGCCACCCAGGTCATCGTGAGCCGGGCTGCGGCGTTCTTCTGTTGGGGTGGCGTTGCGCCGATCTCCGGCTGCAGCTATGGCAGCTGTGTCGATCGGCGGGGGTGCTGTGCTGGTAGTTGGGGTGGATGGTGCATCGAAGTCTAACTGTTGCTGTGCCATATAAGTAGCTTACGCTTTGTAGCGAAAAAATATCAAGACTATTTGGCATAGTATTAGGCACTAGTCTCGTCGACTTGGTCGTCTAATCTGGTCAAGGCAGGTATAATCGAGAGTATGACAAAAGCTCGTCCCATAGTTGCTATCTTTGATGGTCACGCCCTGCTGCACCGTGGCTTTCACGCGATTCCTCATCTCACTACCAAAGACGGTGTGCCGACCAATGGTGTGTATGGATTCACGATGATGCTGCTCAATGCAATTCGTGAGCTGAAGCCGGCCTATGTAGTTGTAGCCTGGGATATGCCGGGCAAGACTTTTCGACATGATCTAGACGAGAAATATAAGGGGACGCGCAAACCAACCGATCCAGATCTTGTGCCGCAATTTGATCTGACGCTTGATCTGCTTAAGGCTTTTAATATTCCTGTCGTTGGCGTGAAGGGATTCGAGGCCGATGACCTCATTGGTACATTGGCTGCAAAGTACAAGAAACAGTACGAGGTCATGATTGTGACTGGAGATATGGATGAGTTGCAGCTGGTCGATGAACATGTGTCGGTCTATACACTCAAGCGTGGGTTTAGCGACACGGTGATCTATGATCCAGCTGCTGTTGAGGAGCGCTATGGCGTAAACCCGGCCCAGTTCCTCGTGACTAAGGCGCTCAAGGGTGATAGCAGCGATAATATCCCGGGCGTGAAGGGGATTGGGGAGAAGACGGCTGGAGACCTCATTAAGCAGTACGACACGCTTGATAATCTTTATGAACATCTCGATGAGCTCAAGCCATCCGTCCGCGCCAAGCTAGAAGCCGGTAAAGAAGACGCTTACCGTTCACTCGAGCTCTCTACAATTGTTTGTGATGTGCCGAATGATTTTAAGATCGAAGATGCTCACCTGGAGAGCTACGATCGCGAGAAGGTGGTACTCAAGCTGCAGGATCTGGAATTTCGCTCACTCATCGCCAAGCTCCCGCAGGTGGGGGAGACGAAAGAGGAAAAGACCGGACAAAAGAATCTTTTTGATGAGATATATGGCGTAGATACAGCCGAGCCGGGCAAGCTACGTGAGCATTTGAAGACTGCCAAGTATACGACGATCACTAAGGAAGCAGAGTTGAGTGGACTCGTGAAGGCGCTGGAGAAGCTCAAGGTATTCGCAGTCGATACCGAAACGACCAGCCTCGATCCACACTCGGCTGAGCTGGTAGGTATATCGTTGAGCTGGAAAGCCGGCGTGGCTGTCTATATACCAGTTGGACATACCGAAGGTGAGCAGCTCAATAAGCAGCTGGTGCTGGATGTACTGCGGCCTGTACTGGAGAATGCTGACATCAAAAAAGTTGGGCACAATATCAAGTATGATTATCAGATCTTCCGTTGTGCTGGTGTTGAGCTAAAAGGCATCGGCTTTGACACGATGGTCGCAGCTTTCCTCATCAGTCCGATTACGCGATCGCAGACGCTCTCGAGCTTGGCACTGACAGAGCTGGGAATTGAGATGATTGAGATCACCGAGCTCATTGGTAAGAAGGGCAAGGGGCAGAAGACATTTGATCAGACACCGATTGTCGAGGCTACTCCGTATGCAGCAGAAGACGCCGACATTACGTGGCGTCTGTATGAGATCCTTGAGCCACGTCTGAAGGGCATTGGTGAGCTCACTAAGGTTGGGGAGACGATGGAGTGGCCGCTCATTCCAGTACTTGGTGATATCGAGTTGACTGGTGTTGAGCTAGACGTTGATTTCTTTACATCATTCTCAAAGGAGCTAGAGAAGAAGCAGGGCAAGACGATCAAGAAAATCTATGACATTGCTGGTGGAGAGTTTAATATCAACTCGACCCAACAACTCAAAGAGCTCCTCTTCACACAGCTTGGTCTGGAGAGTAAGTCGCTCAAGAAGGTGAAGAGCGGCGGAGCCTCGACGGCTGCTAGCGAGCTCGAGAAGTTGCGTGGTGTGCACCCGATCATCGATCTCATTTTCGACTATCGCGAGGTGGCGAAGCTGAAGAGTACCTACGTGGATACCTTGCCGCTCCTCGTCAACGAGAAGACTGGTCGCGTCCATACCAGCTACAGTCAGACGATTGCGCAGACTGGGCGACTATCCAGTAATAATCCAAACCTCCAGAATATTCCAGTGCGTACACCGCTCGGCAAGGAGATCCGTAAGGGATTTGTGGCACCAAAGGGCAAGCGCTATGTGGCTGCCGACTATAGTCAGATCGAGCTCCGTCTGGCAGCCGCTCTATCGAATGATAAGCCGATGATTGATGCTTTCAAGCGCGGTGCTGACATTCACGTCGAGACGGCTGCGACTATGTATGGAGTAGAAGAGAAGGATGTCACCAAAGAGATGCGGTATGCTGCCAAGACAGTGAACTTTGGTGTACTCTACGGCATGAGCCCTCATGGCCTAACGGTTGCTACCGGCATGACGTACGAAGAATCGAAGGCTTTCATCGATCGGTATTACGAAGTCCGGCAAGGCGTCGCCAAGTATATTGAGAAGCTCAAGGTGCAGGCCCGTGAGGAAGGATTTACCGAAACGATCTACGGACGACGTCGACCTTGCCCTGATATTCGATCGAGTAACTTTATGGTTCGTTCAGGCGCTGAGCGTACGGCTGTGAATATGCCGCTGCAGGGCACTGCCGCCGACCTCATGAAGCTCGCCATGATCAAATTGGCTCAAGAGCTGCCAAAGCTAGATGGTGAAGCCCACATGATCTTGCAGATACACGACGAATTGATCGTCGAATGTGACGAGGTGCTTGTACCTCAGGTGAAGGCACTTCTTGAGAAAGAAATGATTGGCGTAGCCGAGCTACAAGTACCGATCGAGGTCGGTACATCAGAGGGGCCAAACTGGGGAGAGCTGGAATGAATCCGGCTCAGAGACTATGCCAGAGCTTCCAGAAGTAGAAACAATCCGCCTTGGTCTTCTCAGCCTCCTTCCCGGGAGGCGTATTCGGTCGGTTGATATTGAGACAGCCAAGAGCTTCCCGAATGAGCCAAGCCTGACGAAGGCGGTTTTTATCGGCGCCGAAGTCACGGCGATTGATCGTCGGGGCAAAGGTCTCATCATCGAGTTATCAACGGGATATAGCTTGCTCGTGCACCTTAAGATGACTGGGCAGCTCGTTTTTCGCCAGAAGCAGGGAGATGGCGGCTTTGGTGGTGGTCACCCAAATGATTCTTTGATCGGCCGCTTGCCCGACAGGAGTACTCGAGCTACCGTGACTTTCGAGGATGGCAGTCATCTGTTTTTTAATGACCAGCGTAAGTTTGGCTGGATGAAGCTTGTGCAGACCGATGAAGTCCTCGGTGAACCGTTCTTTGCCAGACTTGGTCCAGAGATCATTGCACCCGACCTGACCTTTGCGAGCTTTGAGGCTCGTTTGGCTCGCCGACAGCGTACGACTATCAAGGCTGCCATACTTGATCAGTCGGTGGTCGCAGGGGTAGGGAATATCTACGTGGATGAGGGGCTGTATGCCGCTAAGATCCATCCGGCAACACAGGTGCAGGATGTGAGCCGACCCAAGCTCAAATTGCTCTATGAAGGCCTACGTGAGGTTATGGCGCTATCCATACGCTTGGGTGGGAGCAGCGACAAGAACTATGTTGATGCCGAGGGAAACAAAGGGAGCTACCTCAAGTTTGCCAAGGTCTTCCGTCGTGAGGGTTTGCCGTGCGAGCGATGTCATACGCTCATTGAGAAGATGCGCGTAGCCGGCCGTGGTACCCACTATTGTCCGCACTGCCAGAAACTGAAGAGGGTGCTCAAGTGATCCTGTATTACTATGGTGATAATGACTATGCGATAGCGCATCAGCTGCAAACGCTAAAAATACAGTATGAGAAGAAGTACGCCGATGCTTTGGAGTACGTCGTGTTGGATGGGGGTCAGATTAAGTTGGCTGACCTCGAGACCGCCTTCCTGTCACAGCCGATGTTTTTCTCACATCGATTGGTGATCGTGCGTGAATTGGCTGGGTTGAAAGACATCGCTGATAAGCTGGAGGAGCTCATGGAGAAGGTCCCAGAATCAACCGTTGCGGTCTTTGATGGCAGGGGCATGGATAAGCGATTGGCCCTGCACAAAAACCTCCTGAAGCTCGCTCGTGCTCAAGAATATCCACGACTTAATGACACCAAGCTCATGCAATGGGTACAGCGTGAAGCCAAGAAGCAGGATGCCGAGATTGCTCCTGCCGATGCTCAGTACCTCATCCGTAAGGCTGGCAACGATCAATGGCGACTGTCGAATGAAGTGCACAAGCTGGCTGGCGTAGAGGGTGGAGTAATTACGCACGAGTGGATCGACGAGCTCGTAGTAGGCGATTGGCAGGAGACGGTGTTTGACTTTATCGATTTACTTCATCGAGCTGACGTCGGTAAAGCGCTTGTGGCCTACGACCGCCTGATTGAATCGGGTGGTAATGAGCAGCAGCTTATCGCGACCCTCCAGTGGCATTACCGCACGCTTCTTCTGGTATCAAAAAACGCTGATCCTGATCAGCTAGCAGCTTGTGGCGTGAAGCCTTATGCGGCTTCTCGGGCTCGCGAAGTGGCCAAGGGATACTCAGCGAGTGATTTGGCTCGCGTGTATGAAGCACTATTAGTGACCGATGTGGCTATGAAGGCGGGAACAAAAAAACCGCACCAAGCCATGACGGACTTGGTGCTGGTTCTTTCAGAGGAGCTCTAAAATTACTTCTTGACGGGAGACTTCTTGGCTGCGGTCTTCTTTGCAGGAGCTTTTTTGGCGGCAGGCTTGGTAGCTGCTTTGGCAGCAATCTTCTCTGTGCCATAGGGCTTGTCTGATGAGACGTTATAAGCTCGGGTGAGCTGACTCTTACGGCGATTGCCGGTGTTCTTGTGCAGCGTACCCTTCTTAACAGCCTTGTCGATGTGGCTGATAGCTTCTAGGAGTCCGGCCTGTGCAGCTTTGAGATCCTTCTCGAGGAGGGCAGTACGAGTCCGCTTTGAGGCAACACGAATTCGTCGCTTGGCAGCGAGGTTTCGAGAGTTGCGCTTTTGTTCTTGTCGAACGCGTTTGATAGCTGATTGAATAAGTGGCATAAAAGTAAAACTGTTTAAATCTGTT
>CALKUN010000077.1 GCA_937996675.1 uncultured Candidatus Saccharibacteria bacterium | reverse complement strand
ATCTACACAGGCGAAGACACTCTTTCCCTACACGACGCTCTTCCGATCTGCATGCGTCTGGACAAGGGCGACCCCAAGAAGGCCGGCGCAGCGAACAGCACGCGACTGACTCCGCAGGAGCAGGCCCGAGAGGCTGCCAAGATAGCGCAGACGAGAGCCGCTGCGGCTGCCGGGACCGAGACGGAGGACAGCACCGAGGAGCAGGAGAACAGCTGGAGGCTGAGGTACGCGGAGCTGAGGGACGAGCCGATCGCTTCCTGGCCTGCCGAGGCACGCGCCTACGCTCTCGACGACGCTGTAGCCGGCGCCCTCGTCTGGCACGCGCAGGAGTCGGGGAGGCCGGTTCGGGCACTGCTAGTGCGTAACGGTTCGCACGGGAGCAGCGGGAGCGCTAGCAGCACCGTCACCGACGAGCCAGGCTACAACATCTGGTCCGGCTCCACCGACGGCGGGGGGCTGGCGGCGGCGCTCACGAACTTCACGACCCTGTCGAGGCGCAAGGGGACGACGCAGAGCGACTACCCGCTCGTCTACCAGGGGAAACAGTGGCCGGGGCTAGAAGAGGCGTGGAACGAGCTGTCGCCCGGCCTGCCCACTGCCGACGCCGATCGGCTCATGACCGACATGATCCGCGCCAAGTTCGAGCAGCACCCTCGGCTGTTCAGCGCGACGAGGGGGCGCGGCGGCACCGAGCTACTGCGGCGCAGCTCGCACTTCACGAGCGCTAAGTCTCGCGACATGCAGGCGTGGGAGGGCTTCGGCGAGAACAGCCGGTTCATCCGCAACCTGATCGCCGGGTACGAAGCGCGGGCGCGTGAGCTGGGGCTAGCGCAGGGGCAGCAGGCCAGGTGTGAGGCGACTCTACGTCCCGCTCCGGTGCAGGCACAGGCGCAGCAGCGCCCTCAAACTCAGCAGCTATCGCCCCGCGATACCGGCCTCTCAAGCAACGCCTATCCGGTACGCACTCAACAGCCGAGCCCGGCCGTAGGACCCGTCGCGGCGCTCTGGGCCAAGGTGCGCGAGAACTTCGGAGCCGACGCCGATCCCTTCGTCGACGAGTACCGTCAGGCCAGGGGCGCGCTGTGGCTCCGCGCCATGTCCGCGCACGGCCTGCGCACCGACCCGCAGGCCGTCGAGCAGTTCGCTACCTACGTCGCGCACAAGCACGGCGAGGTTACAGCAAGACTCGTCGAGAGCGGTCTCGTCAGAGTCGAGTGGCACCTGTCTAAGGAGAAGCTGCACGCCTGGGTAGCCGACCGCTGTCTAGAGATGAACGTTTCGCACACGGGCACTAAGAAGGCCGAGCTGCTGCATCTCGCGGACGAGCTGGGGGAGGGCGATCCGAATCAGGAGATCGCGGCGTTAGCATCGGCGTGGCTCCAGATCTCTAAGACACTCCGTCTCCCGCGACCCGAGCCGCAGTCTCTGGAGGCAGCGGCGCAGGCACTGGCCCGAGTGAGATTCGACGCGCTGGAGCGGGCCGGGCTGGTTCATCGGACGCACCACCGCGACACGAAGGCAGCGGCGTCTGCGATGGCTACGGCCTGCCGGCTGATCGGCGTCGCGACTCCGCGCACCGACAGTTACGACCCGCAGCGTCACGGCGAGACCGATTGCGTCGCGCTCGATAAGGAGGCGTGTCACTCGGTGCAGGGGCAGGGCGACGGTCTGACCGTCGAGGAGCAGCGCGAGCTAGCGGCACTACAGTCGGCGCTGCACGACTATGCCGAGGTCAGCCACCTCGGGAAAATTTTAAGCGCAGACGTGCCCGTCCTACGCTCGGGAACTACCGCGCCCATACACACCCGGTTCGAGGAGCTGCTAGAGACGGGCCGCACCGGCAGCAGCGGCCCGAACGTGCAGAATCGGGCGCGCGGCAGCAAGTGCGACGTCTGCAAGGGCAAGAAGCCCGCCGTGAAGAACTGTCAGCGCTGCCTCGGTACAGGCGCGGAGCTCGGCGATAGGGAGTGCTACGTCCCCCGAGTCGTGATGTACGACGCGCTCGACGGCAGTTTGAAGCGAACGGTGCTGGTCGACTCGGACTACTCGCTCGGCGAGCTCCACACGCTGGCGCAGGCGTGCCTGTGGATCCTGGGGACCAGTGACCTCGCGGACGTACTGAAGATGGGGCGCGATCCCCATACTGCTATGGCTTGCGTGATCCTCGGTGTCACCTACGAGGAAGGGCTGCGCCTCAAGGCGATAAAGGATCCCGAGTTCGACAACGCGCGCAACTGCGCGAAGGCCGTGAACTTCGGCAAGCCCGGCGGGCTCGGAATCGAGACGATGCGCGCCTACGCGATCCGCTCCTACGGCGTCGATCGCCCCGCGCGCTGC
>CALKUN010000076.1 GCA_937996675.1 uncultured Candidatus Saccharibacteria bacterium | reverse complement strand
ATAGTCGAGACAGCTCTCCAGGGCCAATCGCATCTGGTGTGTATTCATCGTCATAAGAGCATCATGCATGACTTCTCCTCAGGTAGTAGGTGCACTCGAACAAAAAACCGCCCGAGCGGGCAGTCCTGGAATACGGGTGTACTACGAGAATCAGTTCAAAACTGGCCGCTCAGTCGGTTCGAGCAGGCCATACCAAAATCCAGACCAGGTAGTGTGGTGACGATTCGTTAACATGCCCATAGTATACATGAACCCTATCGGCTATCGGTCTCGAAGTAATTTACGATAAAACAGGTATAATGTATGCGATATGAAGCCAGCCATACATACCATTCTTGCAATCGAATCTAGCTGTGACGAGACAGCTTGCTCTATCGTGCGCGACGGTCGTGAAGTGTTAGCCAATGTGATTGCGAGCCAGATCGACCTTCATGCGCAGTTTGGTGGCGTTGTCCCAGAGGTCGCCGCTCGAAGCCACATTGAGGTCGTTCTGCCGGTCGTGGTTGAAGCCCTAGAAGAAGCCAAGCTTACCTGGGATGACATAGACGCGATCGCCGTTACTCGTGGACCCGGACTGATTGGCTCCCTGCTAATCGGTACGCTCACCGCCCAAGTCCTCGCTGTCGAGAAGAACAAGCCACTCATCGGCGTGAATCACATCCTCGCCCACGCTTTCGCGAGCTTCCTCGGACACCCAAACAATCTTGAGACAGCACAACCCCACTTCCCCATGCTTGCCATGGTGGTATCTGGTGGTGATTCCCGCCTCATGCTTTTCCAGGAAAATCTCTCATTCGAGCTACTCGGTCAGACACGCGACGATGCTGCCGGTGAGGCCTTTGATAAGGTCGCCAAACTTCTCGGACTCCCCTACCCAGGTGGACCAAATATTTCTCGTGTTGCTGCGAGCGGCAATGACCAGGCCTACAAGTTCCCTATTGCAAAGCTTGGTGACACACTCGAGTACAGCTTCTCGGGCTTGAAGACAGCCGTATTGCGACAGGTCCAGGAGATCGTCGGTGACAAGCCAGGACTAGCAAATCTCAAGAAGACCTACCAGCTCCCCGAGAATGTCGTAGCTGATATTGCGGCATCATTCGAGAGCACGGTTGTTGAGACACTCATTGAGAAATTGCTCAAGGCCTACAGTCTCTACTCCCCTGCCTCGGTCGTTATTGGTGGCGGCGTCAGTGCAAATGCTCGATTGCGAGAATCAATCCTTCAACATTTGCCCGACGCATACATCGTCCCGCCTGTGTTTTGTACTGATAATGCCGCCATGATTGGCGCACTCGCCTACCAGATGGCACAAAGCGAACTACACATTCAACGCGATCTTATTGCTGACTCGAGCCTAGCGGTTCTGTAACTTGGGACGATAATAAAACGGCAGTGCAGCATAGGGCGTGATACAGAGCACTCCTATGCATGCCGCCAGAATGTATGAGCCCATAGCGGAGCTAGCTTCAGACTCATAGCCCGTCTGAGAGATGAGTAAAAATCCT
>CALKUN010000075.1 GCA_937996675.1 uncultured Candidatus Saccharibacteria bacterium | reverse complement strand
GTGTGCTCTTCCGATCTTAGCGGCCCAGCCGCTCTCCGAGGGCCTGTGCCAGTTGAACGGCCAAGGCGCCAGTGCCGGCCCCAAACTCGATGACCTCGTCGAGGCCGCCCTTCTGCGCCTGCTCAAGCGAGGCGACGTAGCCTGCCTTTCTCTTGCGCTCGTGTTGCGCCTCAGCCTCAAGCATCGCCTGCTGTTCGGGCGTCGTCGCGTTCTTTTTGCCGAGGTTCTTGCCCTGCGTGACGGTGTCATTGGTGGTCTGCATGGCGCCGCCGACCTGACCGTACACGGTCGTGATCGTGGCGTCGTCGACGGAGATGGTCCACTGCTGTATCGCCGTGGCGTTGCTGTTGCGCTTGTAGAGCGTGGGTAGCGTGGTGGTCATTCCGAGGTCTCCTTACTGTGAGATGTGGGAGCTGTTAGCCTCTGAGCAAGCTCCAGAGCATGAGCTGCGACATATGGGTTGGAGAAAATTACTTTGTCGTCTTTGCACACTTCGACCTGCTGCATGACACCCTCGACGACACCAGCCGGTAAAGCATCACGAAGTAGGAGATACAGAAACGTCTGTAACTTCACGACAACCTCGCCACGACGTCGTCACGATGCCGTACCAGAGCGTCCACAAGCTCCTCGACGCGATCTGCAAAAGCGTAGAAGCCACCCCGCGCGAGCTGCGCCTGCTGCCGCGTGATCTGGTCCTGCTCGGTCGGCGTCAACTTCCGCTTGGAGTCGCCTGCGTATTCACGTGCGCTAGGTGGTAGGTTTCCACACGTCTTAATTTCCCCTTCGACATAAAGGGAAAGACGCTGCCAGGTACGTGGCGCCGTCTCGGATGGCCTACTAAACCACTCCACTGTCATGATGCCGCCGAGGTCGGCGAGGCCAGGCTGCCCGTCACCAAGCGAGATAGACGTGCCGTTTTGCAGCTGCACCCTGCCGCGAAGCTGCCGCCACATCGTCACGGCGGGGCTGCCGTCACGTAGACGCAGCTTTGGGGAGGTGGATATCTGTGCGATGTAGTAGTTGTAGAGCGCCTCTGTCTCGGTGACGTCGCAGCAGAGTGACAGCAGCGCAGCATGATATTGCAGAAGCTGCGATCCTCCTGTCATGCTCGCCGACTTCTGCCAATCTTTCAACGGCTTTCGCGGTACTTCCCTCGGCCACGACGACAACGCCTTCTTGACCTCACCGAGCTGCTGCGGCGACAATGAGGCGGCATCGAGGAGGCGACACAGCGCCGTCCAGGTAGCGACGTCGGGACGTGTGGTATGAAGTAGCTGATTGACGTCTGCCGGCAGCATGTTAGAACCACACCTCGTCGCGGGTGAACATCTCAAGCGCCTTCACGAAGGCTACGACGCTGCCAGGCTCAGCGTAGCCGTCACAGCGACCATCAGCATAATAGGCTACAGTGCGACCTCGTAGCAGTCCGCACGAGGTTTGTACTGTGATGTTGCCGTTGTAGTTAGGCGGCGACATCACATACTTGTGACTGCGAAAGCTGAACGACTCTCGCTGCTGCCCACCATCACCATTAGCTTCGACGACGAAGTCGGTGTAGTCATCGGTGTCGGCGAGGACGACACGACATGTTAGCGTTGCTCGCACACGGCCGGTTACTTCGATGCCGCCCCACGGCAGTCGCCGATGTGGTAGCTCGTGCGACCACGTCCACGACGCCTCGCGGATGTCGGGCGGCAGCTTCGCAGGCTTGAAGTACGACGTCGCCACTACGACCTTGTCGTTTTGCTAAAGACGAAATAAGCCTCGTATCTCTCGTTGTAAGCCGGTTTATCGTAGGTGACATTCCAGCCAGCTTCGCGATAAGCGTCCTCGACGTCAAGCCAACCATTGTCAAACAACTTGTTTCGAGATACGCGCTTACCAGCGCCCTTGATCTTTGTCAAACTTA
>CALKUN010000074.1 GCA_937996675.1 uncultured Candidatus Saccharibacteria bacterium | reverse complement strand
GGTGGAGCCGCGCCGGAGTACCAAGCAATATGCCAGTGGGGGAGCCGGGTGGCCCGAACAGCGAAATGTTCTATGAGTTTACTGAGATAGAACACGACACGGCTTACGGGGCGCAATGTCACCCCAACTGCGACTGCGGACGCTTCGTCGAGATTGGGAATAATGTCTTCATGGTCTATGTGAAGCGAGCTGAAGGCTTTGAGGAGCTTCGCCACAAGAACGTCGACTTCGGAGCTGGCTTCGAGCGTCTGGCTGCCGCTGCAATCGATAGTCCGGACTTCTTTCGCATTAGCGTATTCTGGCCGTTGATTGAGAAGCTCGTCGAACTAACTGGCCTATCCTACGAAGATAACACTGTAGCGATGAGGATCGTGGCCGACCATATTCGAGGCTCGGTATTCTTGGCAGTTGATGGAGTGCGGCCAAGCAATACCACCCAGGGGTATGTCATGCGCCGTGTCATTCGTCGAGCTGTGCGACGTGGATTAGAGCTCGGCATAGAAAACAACCTAATGTCAGCAGTTATTCCGACCGTTGTGGAAATCTACAAAGACTCTCATCCAGAGGTCGTTGAGCAGGCCGGTGAGGTTCTTGCAGTACTGGTCGCCGAAGAAGATCAGTTTCGCATTACCCTTGAGCGTGGCCTCAAAGAGTTCAAGAAGCGTACCACTGAGCTGGACTTTGAACAGCGCCCACCGGTGCCGACCGGCAACCGCACGCCCCTCACGGGCAAGCTTATCTTCCAGCTATCTGACACTTTTGGTTTTCCGGCTGAGCTGTCTATTGAGGAGGCCGAGAAGGAATCTGTGCCCGTCGACAAAAATTGGCGTGATGATTTTGATCGACTGCTAGCCGAACAAAAGGACCGTAGTCGCACTGCTTCAGCCGGTCAGTTCAAGGGTGGTCTAGCCGACCATTCTGCTAAGACGATTCAATATCACACGGCGACTCATCTCATGTACAAGGCACTTCGTAATGTTCTCGGCGATCACGTCATGCAGCGTGGGAGCAATAACACTTCCGAGCGGCTCCGCTTTGACTTTAGCCATCATGAGAAGATGACACCTGAGCAAATTGCCGAGGTAGAGAAGACCGTTAACGATGTAATCGAACGCAATCTTCCGATCGAATATATTGAGATGGATAAGGACGCTGCCTTTGAGGCTGGTGCTCTCGGCGCTTTTGGTGAGAAGTATCCTGATGTCGTAAAGGTCTACACTGTTGGGAATAATGACGGCGACTGGTATAGTCGTGAAATTTGCGGTGGTCCACACGTCGCTCGCACAGGCGAGCTAGGTCATTTCCGCATCGCCAAAGAAGAAAGCTCTTCTTCTGGCGTGCGCCGAATCAAAGCCGTTCTCGAATAATCATGACAAACGCCCCATCCCCTAAGGGATGGAGCGTGCATGGAGCACTAGTCTCCGAAGATCCGACCGTTGCCGATCAGCGCTCTGGCGAAGAGCGCGAAGGCTCCTGTCAGCGCGGCCAGAGATCCGGTGACGATGGCGGCGAGACGCACTCGCTTGCTGTGTCGCCGCATCAAGCCGGACCGTGATCGAAGTTGGGATGGAAGGTTGCCTTCTTGATCGGTCGTTTGAGGAACTCCTCGCCGACGCCAGCGATGACGACACCTCCGACAAGTGCTGCGACAGCTGCGACAACCAGCTTGATGAAACGTTTTGCTGTGCGGTTCATGAACTACCTCCGGGAAGAGCGGGTTCGTTGGGTGGGAATGTGCGGCCAGAAGAACTGGTAGCCGGCGAACGTGCCGACAGAACTGAAACCGTTACCGATGGCTCGGAGTATTCGTCCGAGTCGATTGCTGCTTGGACTACGGGATGACGGCATGGCCTTACCTTTCGTCGGGGAACTATGCGGCTTGCTTGATCTCCAGTTCGGTCGGTCGCACACCTCTGGCGTACTCCTTGTGCAGAGCGTGCTCTTCCTCGCGATGACGTCCACGGCTCTTGTCCGCGAAGTAGCGGGCCGGAATGAGAACTCCGATGGTGATGACTGTTCCGACCAAGCTGGTCGGCGCCCAGACGAGCCAGCCGAAGCCGAAGCCAAGTGCGACTGACTCGAGGACAAACTTCACCTTGCCGGGACCGAAGGCGCCGTGCATCTTGATTCCGGTCTTCTTTGACCAGCCTCGTGCACGAAACGTGATGATGACAACGTCACGTTCGACCCAGATGAGCCAGCCCATCGCACCGGACAGTACGAGCGCGACGATGATCCCCTGGAACTCGAAGACCAGGGTGATCATTGCGAGGACGAGCAGGGCAGAGATGATCTTGTCGACTGTCGGGTCGGCCTCATGGCCAAAGACCGTGACGTGGTCGAGCTGGCGAGCCAGCGGACCATCGAGGAAGTCGGTGCAAAACATCCCCACCATGACCCAGAACCAGCCCGCAGCTCCAAAGAGCCAGAACGTTTCCGATCGCCAGGTGGCGAGGAAGAGAAAGATGACGGCGAATGTGCCAGCAACGCCACGAATGGCGACGGTGATGACATTGGGGACGCTGTTGCAAACTGCCACAGCGCGCTTCCAGCCGAAGTAGGCACAAGCGTCGCGCAGGAGCACGAGCCACCAGCCGAGCAGGAGAAATGTCACGCCGTAGAAGGTCGTCTTGACGACCCTCATGTACTTTGCATCTTCGGCTTCCCAGATGTAGTCAGGTGACCACAGGGACCGCCACGTATGGATCGCATATCCGATACTATTCATGAAATTCCTTTTTTGTGTGAGGTCCAATATGGCACCGACTCTCGTCGGGTGTTCATGGCAATACCATATAATATTAATCAGATATGCTCAAGCATAAGCATTCAAGGGGCGATGCATGGTAAAATATCGTGTATATGGCTATCAAATTTCCAAAACTTCCCAAGCTATCTTCGCTGCGCGGTACTAAGGCGCCCAAGAATAAGACCAATGACCCCTACATCGTGAGTCTCGATATCGGTACGGAGTACGTCAAAGCACTCGTTGGTGAGGTCAAGGGTGATCATGTTGAGATTATCGGCGCGGCTCGTCAGCGACAGCGACTGACCGACATGGCTTCGGGTGCAGTGACCGATATCGCTGGTGTCGTCGACAATTGTGATGCAGCCCTGCGTGCCGCCGAGAAGCAGGCTGGTGTCGTGGCTCGTAATACAGTCATAGGTATTGCTGGTGAGCTGGTGAAGGGGATGACGACGAGTGTGAGTTATCGTAGGTCACGACCTGAGGTGCAGATCGATATGGTTGAGCTACGGGATATTATTGAGCGTGTGCAGAAGACGGCTTTTGACAAGGCTCGTTCTCAGCTGCAGTGGGAGACCGGGACGGATGATGTCCAGGTGAAGCTCGTGAATGCCGCCGTCGTGGATGTCACGATTGATGGCTACCGCATCACCAACCCAATTGGCTTCCAGGGGCGCGATGTAACGATTGCCGTCTTCACGGCTTTTGCACCGATGGTTCATCTGGGCGCTCTGCAGTCAGTGGCACGTGATCTTGATCTCAACCTTATTAATATCGCCGCTGAGCCTTTTGCGGTAGCCAAGAGCGTGGGCGCAGATGACTCGACGGAATTCTCAGCCATCTTTATCGATATCGGCGGTGGCACCAGCGATATTGCAGTCGTGAATAATGGTGGTGTGGTCGGGACACGTATGTTTGCGATCGGCGGACGCAGCTTCACGAAGCGTATCGCGACCAGTCTCGGCATGAGCTTTGATAAAGCCGAAGAGCTCAAGCTTCAGCACTCTGATGGTAAGCTCGACGCTGCTCAGGAGAAGGAAGTGAGCGAGGCGCTCGCTAAGGATGTCGACGTCTGGCTATCTGGTGTCGAGCTGAGTTTGTCTGAGTTTGACGAGCTCGACCACCTCCCAAATCGGATCATGCTCTGCGGTGGTGGATCGGCTTTGCCGGAGATCAAAGAAGCCCTCCAGACAGCCTGGCACAAGCAGCTACCCTTTGCGCGCAAGCCAAAAATCGACTTTGTGGCGCCGGCTGACGTCAATCGTGTTGTCGATCACACTGGCAAGCTGACGAGCCCGCAAGATATCACATCAATGGGATTGGCGAACCTTGCGCTCGACATTGTCGGTTCAGAAGCCAAGGGTGAGCAGCTTCTCGAGCGACTGAGCCGAACGCTCTCGATTTAGCGAGTATATTGACCACCAATCTTGAGGACGCTATAGTTCCCATGCGCCTAAAGAGAGGTCTGTATCTATGTGGGATTTCGAGTCAATCATACTGACGATCGCCGTCCTGATCGTATATGCCGTTCGCTTGGGTGGGGAAGTGTACGGACCAGTGCAGCGTGACTACAACCTAGTTGCCGGGCTGAGCCTGGTACCAACCGCACTATCACTGCTTATAAGCATTGATGAACGGCAGATCCAGTTAGGACTCTTCGCGAGTACTCCTGTAACGCTCGTGTTTGTGTTGTTCTGGTTTCTCAATCACTTTATTTTCTCTGGAGTCATGCAGCGGTCAGTATCCTGCGAACCTCCTATAAATTCTTTGTGGTGACTGTCGCTTCTTTTGCTCATGTATACTGTTGGCACCATCGAACCTTACATAGGAGAAACAATGAGTAGGGAAACACTCGCCGCATATCTCATCTGGCTGATCTGGATCAATCTCGGATTGAGCCTTGCGGCCACCTACGGCCACGCCTGCATCGCCTCTTGGGCGAGAGTTTGCGAGAAGAATGCGCTCGTGCAGCCGGCGCTTGCGGCTCTGTCGTTGCTGGCTGGCACGGTTGCTCTGAATGTGTTGACAATTCTGCTCTATCGGGCATCCAACAGAGCTGATGATCCCGGAACACAGTATGCATGGTGGTGGGTTGCATATAATGTGTCCACCTTGCTCATCCTGGCAGGGAATCTCCTCTTCGTTCCCCTGAAGATCAAGGAGATCTGGCGTTGGTATGTGGGGTATGACGAGGCGACAAGTCGCCCGCCCGGCGCCCCATCGCTTCTCAGGGTATGGCTTTTGGAGCGCAACAAGGAGTGACTCCAAGAGTAAGTATTCGGTAATACATCATGCCCCTAGCATTTTGCTAGGGGTGTTCTTTGTATCTGCAGCCTATTCTCGCTATAATGCCATAAGAAGAATAACCTTCATTTATGGCTGAAACCAACCAAAAAAACATTATTTATCTCGAGCATGATGCCGAGATCACCGAAGCTATCGAGCAGCTCAAAGCCGCCGAGGGTGACAAGGTTCGACTTGTTGTGCCCGGGCGTTCTGGCTTGCTCCAGAGTGTGG
>CALKUN010000073.1 GCA_937996675.1 uncultured Candidatus Saccharibacteria bacterium | reverse complement strand
ACTATGGGTATGGATTTGCGCGTGCTGGGCTCTTTCCGGAGACAGCTGGAATTCTCACTGCTCTCGCGGAAAAGTTGGAATATCGTCGAGTGAGGATGTCTGAAAAGTCCCAGTCGTACGGTCAGTATGGCTACATTGATGGCCAGTGGCCCGAGGAGGTCGCTTGGCTCGTGGAGAAGACGCAAGACTTGGTGACAGCTCGGGCTCGGGCTGGTTTGCTACGCGGCTTGATGGCCTGGCAGCCCAACGACGTCGTGCTACAGACTTACGATGAGCTTGATTCAGAGAGTGGCTGGCACAAGGACTTCTCATCGGATCTGCACATCGTGGTTGTCTTTTCACTGAGCGGATTCGCTCAGATGAAGGTCAAGACGCGGCAGGGCGCAGTCCATACGTTGTCGTTGATTCCTGGCTCAGCGGTATTTCTGTTGGCTCCTGATCCTGATGCCGGGTCCGACCCCCGACTCGCACACAAGGTTGGCCATCCATTGACCGACGAGGGAAGAATCTCGCTAGCTGTGCGTATGAATGTGAGTGAAACCCACCGAGCCAATCAGTACTACTATGCTTCAGCATAAAAAATTTCACCCCTCCTCTCGCGACTGAGAGGAGGGGTGCTTTTGCGTGATGCGTGGCTCCTAGCGACGACGTCGCCAGATCAGAGCTGCCAAAACACTGTCGATTGCGTAGAAGCACAGCATGGTCGGATGGGTGCTGGTTCGAGCGAGGTCACCACCCGATTGTGCACTGAGCCTGATCTCCTCTCGCAGCGCGGCTCGGTTACGTGGTCGAGAGCCGATGAAGCGCTTGATCTGGGTGTGACCCCAGTCCAGCCAGAAGGCTATCACGAGGAAATGACCCAGGTAGAGGAGGAAGCCAATCCCAGCCAGCCAGATCAGACCGAACGCTGACTCGGTGGAGTCGCTGTGCCGCTGATAACGCGGTTGGGCTGGTCGTTCGGGGGTGGGCGGTGGTGCGTAGTGATCGATATCGAGCGAAGGGCTGCCCGGCACTGACGGTATCGAAGAGGTACTCATGGGAACTCCTGGAGAAGCTAGACAAGCGGATGCTTGCGAGAATAGCATTCTTCAGGTCTGAATGAAAGCCTTACCAGTCTGGACCGGCGGTTGTGACGTTAGCTTTCCAGGGGCCATCGGGCACGGCCTCGGCTGATACGAAAGCCCAGCTCGTTTTGATAACTCCGGTGTCTAGGTTACTTTGGAGGTAACTATAGGCGGAAGGCGACAGATCGAGAGCCGAATCAATTGTCTTGGTCTTTTCTTGGAGTGGTCGCGAGCTGCCGAAGACGTATGCGCAATCATTCTTTACGTTTGGGCCGAGCGGACCGACGTCTTCCCACTGAGCGTAGACCGTCTTGGATCCGTAGCGAACTTGGATCCAGAGATTTTTGAAAGCAGAGTGATTTTTATCGATAGTCGCTGGAAGACTGAGGCCAGCGGCGCGAGCCTGGTCGATGTGGGCGGGGATGATGCCTTGCTCGTTGTAGTCAGGGCAGGGGAGTGCGAAATAGTAGAGGTTATCGAGGCCGGGCCGAGTCAATGCAAGCTGACCAGTATCGGCGCCACCTAGATGGAGACGCCAGTCTTTGTACCAGGCAGATTTCACGTTTGAGGTACCACGGTCGCCAACTCCGGCCGGAGTGCCACCTCGAAACCAAGTGGTAAGGATGTTACGGTGGTTGGCTAGATAGGGACTATTGGCAGGCTCGTCTGGCAGAGATGTTTCGGTAGACACATCACGTTCTACGAGCTGGGTGGGCCGAGTAAGAAAAAACACTAAGACGCTCACCCCGAGGAAAAGTATGGCGCCAATCAGGCGAAAGCGTTGCTTGGTCATGAAACTCTGCATTATGCGATTACCCCCACCTATCTGCAAGGTTGAGCGTTATTATATGCAAACCCCGCTTCACGCTGAAGTGAAGCGGGGCAGGTCACCAGTCGGGCGGACTCATGGTGACGTTTATCTTCCAGGGGCCGTCTGGCACGTCTTCGGCATCGACAAATCGCCACCTTGTCTTGATCTGTCCTTGGTCAAAAACCTGGGCAAAGGTTTGGCCAGTCAGAAACATGAAGGCCTGTGGTGAGATGTCCAGGGCAGAGTTGGGGACATCGTTAGTGGGGTCGTCATCGTTGTTGACCCCGTCTTTCAGTCCTTTTTCCTGCGCGGGTCGATTATCTCCGAAGACATAATCGCAATCACCTTTGGAGGTGGGAGCCAACGGGCCAACGTCCTCCCATTGGAGGTAGACCGACTTGTCGCCGTATTCCACCTGGATCCACTTGTTCTTGAAGGCTGATTCCTGTTCGGACTTTACTGCCCACCCGGACTGATTGATGTTGGCGGCGATTTGGCCGCTCTCGTCGAAGTCAGGGCAGGGGAGTGCGAAGTAGAACATGTTGTCGCAGTTGGGCGCATTGAGTGCTCGAGACCCATCCATATCGGCTCCGCACAGATGCTTGGGCCAGTCGGTGTACCAGGCGCTCGGCACATTTGAAATGCCCATATCGGCGGCACTTTGTTCGGGAGCTCCACCGTTCTCGAAGGTGGTGATGATGTCGTCGTGCCATGGTGTTCTAAGGAACAAGACCATGACCCCGATAATGACGAGCGCGACTGCAGCGGCTCCAACCTGAATGCTGTGCTGACGCAGCCATTTGTTTCTGAGGTGCACGGCTCCTCCTAGGAGCTCAAGGAATAGTTGGTGGATAATACAATATAATCGCCCAATATACAAGTCTCTTTACCGGAGAGGAGGGAAGATGCACGCCGCATCGGGTACAATAAAAGCATGAACAAAACCACTGACAGCTTTGATAGACAGTCCTGGGACAAGCGCATTCAAATTCTTGATGGCGGTATCTTGCAGGGCGCCGGCTGGGCTGACTTTCAGGAATCAATCAATCGGCCGGTGTTGCGAGAGTCTGGCAGCAATTGGGCCTGGCAAGGCTTTGTCCGCGCCTCTCGTGGCCTGAAATATCTCATCGTTCCATATGGCCCCCTCGTGCATTCAAACGCGTCAGAGGCGATCCAGAGCGTGCTGACACAATCTCGAGCAGCGGGGTGTGATTTCGTGCGAATTGAACCGCGCGGCACGATTAGTCTGACGGAGATCAAGTCACATGGTGGGCGCCAGATAGGTGAGATCCAGCCACAACACACATTTGTGCTCAATCTAGCGCCATCCGAAGAAGAACTACGCAAAAACCTGCAGTCCGGTCATCGCAATCGCATCAATACGACTGCAAAGCGGGGAATTACGATTCGGCAGGTTCGGGATATGTCTCCGATGGACGACTTCTTACGCTTGATGGCAGATACGGCTGCTCATGCGCATATTGTTAACCATCCAGACTGGTACTATCGCTCGATGGCAGAAGTACTTGTAGGGGAGGGGATTGCGAGCTTTTACGTTTCCGAAGTCGCAGGCCAGGTGGCAAGTGTTTCGTTAGTCTATGACTGGGGAGACACGCGATCCTACGCCCACACTGGTAATAGTCAGGCTCTTAATCGAGAGTACAAGGTAGCAGTATCGGCGGGCTGGCAAATGATACTTGATGCTAAGTCGGCCGGCCTGACTAAGTTTGATTTTTGGGGTGCCGCACCGGATGACAACCCTGCACATAAGTGGGCTGGAATCACTTCATTTAAGAAGGCTTTTGGTGGTGAGCTGATAAGTACGCTTGGTAGTTGGGACATTCCGCTAAAGAAGCACAAGTACAATGCATATCATTTTTATCGTAAGCTTCGCGGGAGAAATGCATGATTCGACGAGCCGATGAAGCCGAGCTAAAGTCATGGGATAAACTCGTATTCAAGAATCCAGATGGGGGGCATATATATCAGTCTTATGAATGGGGTGAATACAAGGCGCAGTACGACTGGATTCCTACGAGGCTCATCTGGGAGTCGAGCAAGTCCAAAGTAGCCATTCAGACTACTCGCAAGTCAGCCGCTGGCTTTGGTACTATCTGGTACATCGCCAAGGGGCCAGGTATGTTCCCTCGATATAAGCCAGGGAAGAACGATGTCCAAAAGTTTGCAAAATTTACTGAGGAGCTAGCGGAATACATCAAGCAGGCTGATCCGAAGGCCCTTATGATCATGGTTGATCCAGAGCTGCAGGATGGGAGCCTTGATCCTCGTACGGCCGGCTGGAAGAAAAGTGTTCATGATTTGCAGTTTAAGGCGACGATTATAGTCGATATTGACCAAGACGATGAGGCGCTCCTGGCTAGCTTCAAGCAAAAGACCCGCTATAACATTCGTTTGGCTATCAAGAAGGGCGTGATGATCGAGCAGCGTGAGGCGACCGACGAGATGGTTGATACGATGTATGACCTCATGAAGGACACCCAGGGGAGAGCTGGATTTTTCTTGCGACCCAAGGAAGCTTTTAAGCGTTACTGGCAAAGCCTGGCCAAGTCCAATCAGGGGCGATTCTTTGTGGCGGTTCATGAAGGTGAGATTCTAGCCGCAGAGTTCGCCATGATCTTTGGTGACAAGGCGTACTACAAAGAGGGCGGCAGTTCGGGCGCCAAGCGAAACTTGATGGCGCCGTATCTCCTCCAGTACGAAGTGATGCGCTGGGCGCGTGACCGAGGTGCGAAAGAGTATGATTTGATCGCCGTTCCGCCAAAAGCCAAGCTCACGCCCGAGCACTCGATGTATGGTCTGTATCAATTTAAGTCTGGTTTTAATGAAGAGATCACGGAGTTCATTGGTGGTTGGGAGTATCCGCTCAATACGGCGGCTTATGCTCGCTGGCTGAAGTTTGAGCCGTGGTTCCATCGCATTTACCATCGGCTGAAGCACAACCTCTTCTGGTAGTAAAAAGGAAATGACCCCCAGTCCGGTTGGACTGGGGGTCAAGAGTTCTGAGTTCAGGGTTCTCAGTTCTGAGGTCTCGGAACAAGGTTCTTGGTTCAGGAAGGCCGGGCCCAAAACAATGGAAACGGTTCGGTTTTCTCTCCCGAAGGAGACTCGTACCGGAGTCGAGTCTGAGGCAAGCCCCAGATATGTGGTCGGCCGAAGCCGGCGATCTCGCCCAGGGGCTCTGACGGGCGGTGCGACCCCGTGATGGTGTCGATCACTGTCGAGCCCCTGGGACTTGAGAGCCCGCGTCACCGCGGGCGTGGAAGCCGGAGCCTCCACCATGCGTGATCGAAACCACGCGAATGGGCTGGGAGAACGCCTGCCTGCAAGTACAGGCGTTCTTGATCCTCGTATCCTTTCCCCTCCCCTCGGAGGGGGGCGACCTCGGCGTGTGGTCTAGGGATCCCGGCAGAGGATCGCAGCTCAGCCCGGCGCACACCGGCTAAAGCTGCCCCAGTTCTTTTGTAGGGTTCTTGAGTGAATAATCTACTCAGGTCAATAATTTACTCCTCAGCCAACCTGTTGTCAATCATTTCGCCAGTAATGAAAAACTCTCTTCAGAAGGGTGCTTCTGGAGAGAGTAGAGCCGGATTTGACGAGGGGCCGGCTAGACCTCCGTAACGTGGAATATGAGGGCGTTACGCCCCTGACACAATCGATCCCGGTGGGGTCGGGACGGAAGCTGAGGATCGAAAGGTCTATGAAGGGAGCGCGCAGCTTCCGAGAGCTCTAGATGACGGGGTCGGATCCGCCCCTCCAGGACTGGGAGGAACCGGAGGGGCGGGCGACCAGATGTCACCTCCTAACTAACATGGCGTGGAATGACTCGAGATGAGTCGAGTCGCGGGGTGGAAGTGAAGGGGTACGTGAAGCGTAGTCTCTTGCGTCGAGCGAGGGGCGACCGACGTTCGACTGCCACTCGCGCCCGTGTAAAGGAGGGGAGTCCCTTGTCGGCTCTTCTGCTTCCACCCGTATCTTCGCGTGACGGAGAGGCGGTGTCAAGAACTTTGGCCGAGAGTGGGTGTTTTCGCATAAGTCTTATATAATGTCACTCATGAATGGTGGAGCGGGCGTGGAGTCCGAGACAACAAAACACAAGCCGACCGAATCAGCAGGAGAGGGGCCGGATCAAGCACGTAGTCAGAGGCTGACACGGGCCTTTCGGGCGTATGATGTCCGTGCACTTGTTCCCGATGATCTCGATAGTGAGCTGGCGCACGATGTGGCCCGAGCCTTTGCTGACGTTTTGCCAGAAGGAACTGTGGCGGTCGGGCGTGATATGCGAGCTGACTCCGATCAGCTAGCCGAGGCTTTTATTGAAGGTCTCATTAAGCAGGGAAGAGAAGTGCTCGATATTGGTATGGTCACTACAGATATGAGCTATTGGGCGGTTGGACAGTACGACCTGGCCGGCGCCGCTATGATCACAGCCAGTCATAATCCAGGTAGGTATGACGGGATCAAGTTTACTCAAGCCGGTGCCGTACAGATGTCAGCCGAGTCTGGCCTGGAGGGCATTCGTGATGCTGCTATTGCTGAGACGTACAAGGAAGTTGCCGAAGAGGGGCGCAAGCTCGAGAAGAATATCTTGAGTGATTGGGTAGAACACACCCTACGGTATGCCGGTGGCGAACTGAAGCCTCTCAAGGTTGGCATCGATGCCGGAAACGGCATGGCGTCAATTGTAGTGCCCAAGCTTCAAGAGCTGACCCCCTTGGAGATCTCAGGACTCTACATGGAGCTTGATGGCACATTCCCGAACCACTCAGCGAACCCTATGGCGCCAGGTGCCACCGATGATTTGCAGCAACTTGTTACGCGTCACGAGCTCGATTGCGGTATAGCTTTTGATGGTGACGGGGATCGGTGTTTCTTTATTGATGAAAAAGGCCAGATGGTGACATCTACTGAACTGGGCGCGCTACTCGCATCAACTTTTCTTGAAGAGAATCCTCACTCTACGATCGTCGCCAATGTCACTATCGGGGACGCACTGCGAGAAGTGACTGAAGGAATGGGTGGTACTATTGTGCGCAGCCGCGTCGGACACAGTATAGTCTCTGGTGTGATGCGCAATGAGAACGCGATCTTTGGTGCCGAGAGTGCTGGTCATTTTTATTACCGTGATAACTTCTACTGTGACTCGGCGCTTATTACGGCCATCATGGTGCTTGGCATTTTGAGCCAGACCGACAAGACACTATCGGAGCTCGTGAAGCCTTATCGTAAGCAAGCTCATATTGATGAAGCTATCCTAGATGTACAGGATTGGCCGAAGCTCCTCAAGGGCCTGAAGGAACAATACGCCCAGAAAACACTTGATGAACTCGATGGGCTGACTATTCGAGGTGATGACTGGTGGGCAAATATCCGTCCAAGTAATACCGAGCCGGTCGTGAAGCTCAACATAGAAGCTAAGAACAAAACGTTGCTCGGTACTCAAGAAAAAGAGCTACGAAACTTTGTGAAATCTCTCACTGCATAATTTCTCAAAAAGTGGTTGACTTGGCGTAACCACGGGCGTAATCTAACTACTAACCACTTGCGACACGCGAGCGGCCGCCGAGAGGCTCATCGACGAAAGGCACCTACATGCGACCGACCACCGGTTCCCCGCCCATGAAGACCGACTGCTTCGACCTCGCCGAGACGTCCTGCCACGACGGCACCGCATCCGACGCCCTCATCACGACCGCCGCGACGACCTCCGCCCCGCTGCTCGCCTGACCGAGCCGCCGGCGCACCCGAGAAACAGGGTGCAGAGCTCGTACTTGTCGTGAAAAGCGAAACCAAATTCATCCGGGACCGCAGTCGTGCACCGATGGTGACTCTTCTGAGCACACCACACACCGACGGGTTCGCCTCGGGGGAGGGTTCCCTCACATCGCGAAGCGCAAGTCACGAAGACCACACGGTCACCCCAGCCATCCCCATGGCGCCCAGAAGGGCAGAACGGCTCACCCCGTTCTGCCCTTCCTGCTGTTTAATAACTGGTTGCTCGTCCTTATAGCAGTGACTTTTTGACTTATTGCTGGTAATATGTCGCCACGAACCTACTATCCTGTCTGCAGAGGGAGATAACAATGTCGGCACAACCCGTCGATGATGGTGAAGAGTATGAGTGGAGGGCTATCGACAAGCAAACCAAGAAAACGCATAGCCGGTTGCATCGGCTTCGACATGCGACTGGTGTGCCATCTCATGGTGGCTATCCACCGTTCCGTAGAGCAATCATGTCGTTGGCCGGCCTTTGGACGCGTATTCGGGTGATCCACCCAGATGGCATCCCTGGCGGTCTAGGGTATTACTACCAGCCCTACTCCCTCGATACAACGGCGCGGATTTCGGAGTCCGGCTTTGTCTTCGCACCTACACATCGGACTATCTGGGACATCGTGGCCGTCGGCCAGGTCGAGCGGGGCATGACCTGGCTCTGCAAGCCACCGTTTGCAATGTTCGTTTGGGCCAGGCTCTGCCAGCGTAGGGGTGCTATGGCAGTCTTGCGCCACGGCAAGGATGATGGTCCGAAGGTCCATCCCTTCATGCGCTTCCTGTATGGTCGATGGTCGTTTCACGACTTCTCCGAGTACAAGGACCGTGTCTTGCTCAACCTGGAGATGGGTATTCCTGTCGTGAACTTCCCCCAAGCCACTCGTCAGGCCGATGTCAGTCGGGTGCAGGCCGCCAAGGCGGGAGCTGCCATGATGGCTCGAGTTGCTGATGTGCCGCTCATTCCGGCTGCAGTCGTAGGCGGAACGGGCAAGGCTGGCGGACCGGAGCGTTTTGTCCACTATCGGACTGGCCGTGTCCTGCGTCGTGAGCCGTCTCGTCTCGATCGACTGCGCTATCGCCGGCTTGTTTTGATCGTGGTCGGCAAGCCCATCCCTGTGATTGGCGTGACCCCTGACATTATGCCTCGTGAGGTGATCGACATCGATGCGCAGACAATGAGGCTGTGGGACGAAGACGTCGCCGCACTGGATGCTGAAGGCGAGTCAATCCTCGAGGCGCTCTAGCGCTTGCAGGGCTCTATTCACCCGGACTGCCATTGTGGCGGTCCGGGTGGTTCTTTTTTACTCCGACAGGTAGTCTAGAGGGATGGATGCAGCCGCCAAAACAGTTCAGGTGCAATCTCACGTACTCGAGATTGTGACGTATTTCTCGCTCTTTGATGTGCCCGTCTCGATGGAGCGTCTCGTCTCGTACTTGCCAGCTAAGGCCAATCATCTAGCTGTAGCGGCAGCTATTCGCGATCTAATTATTGCGAAGCGAGTGGTGCGTATTGGTGATGAGTATGGAGTGAAGGGTCACAAGTATGATGATCGAAAAGCCCAGCTCAAGCTGCGCGCCGAATTGCTCGAACGAGCTTCAAGTGTGGCTGCGCTTCTCGGAGTGATACCATTTGTGAAGTCTGTTGTTGTGGTTAACAGCGTTGCTATCGGCAACGTTACAAAAGAGAGTGATATTGATCTGGTTGTTGTCACCACGCCGGGGCGGATTTTTGTTGCCCAGCGTTTGATTTGCCTCATTCTCGGGATTGATAGAGCACGCAAGAACGAGGGGGGACACATAGATCTGGATACGCTTATCACGATTCGGGGTGTAGCCATGGAGCGTGACATTATGCGTACTCCTGACCCCCACTTGAAATACTGGCTCCTCACAGCCGTACCGGTATATGGGGATAAAAGGTGGGCCGAGATCCTACAGGGGTCGAGTTATTTTCATGATCTGGCGCCAAACATGATCTGGCCACGCGGTGCCAAAACGATTGATCGTTGGAGCTGGCGTTGGCTGGATTCCTTTGATGATCGTCGCTATCGCAAGTATCTGAAAGAGAATAGTCAGAACTCCGAGACTCAAAGTGAACGAGCTTTTATTCGCATTCGTCCGGACATCATTAATATCCATGCCAACGATAAGAGTACGGAGATCGCGAGGCGGTGGGGTATCAAAAAGGCCAAGCTCTTATAACCTGAAGCGCTTTGACACCTGTCCGGCTTTGCTCGTACACTACACATAACGTATGTACGCTTCTGACTACCTCTGGCTGATTTTTAACCCTATTGTCTGGGTCGTTGTTGCGCTTCCTTTCATTATTCATCATGACAACAAGCGCCGGGCCCAACGCGGCATTGGCAATGTGCCTAGCTCGCCACCCACCAAGGCATCCTACGATGAGCTGGCAGCCACTCGGGTAGACCAGCTGGCTGATAGTACGAGCGACCAGCGCGAAGTAGATATTCTGAGGCGCGCTGCTTCGTCTATCCGTCTTGGTATGACAACTCTCTTGCGCCGAGATGAGGTCCGTCATTCAAATACTGCTGCGCCGACATCTGTGGCTTCTTCAGTCTCTGCTCACATTCAGACCAAGTCACCGGTCGTCGCAGCACCGGCGATTCCACAGGCGAGCCTGGCCGAATCGGGCATGAAGGCGCTCCAGAATATCAACATCCTCCTGTATCTAGGAGCCTTTTTTGTAGTAATAGCGGCCGGAGTGTTTGTGAGTTCTAGCTATGGGTCACTCAGCGATCTTTCTAAGGTGGTGTTCCTGGCGGTATTTGCAGCCGCCTTCTATTGCATTGGGCTCTCGCTGTTCGCCTTCACCGATAAGATTAAGCCGGCTGGCGTGACCTTTACTGCTATCGGCCTCTTAGTTGCGCCGTTGGTGGGCGCCGGTACGCAGGCTTTACTCTATCAAGGTCAAAATGCTGGCCCAGTCTGGGTGGTTACCACTGCCGTGCTTATTGTTCTGCAGGTGGTAGCCTACCAGGTGATTCGCAAGAGTTACCTTATATATTACGGGGCTCTGACGACCATTTCATTGTTTCAGTCCCTCACGGCGACGCTCAGTGCACCTGTCTACTGGTACGGATTTGCGATGCTTTTCACCAGCCTAGGCTACACGGTCATCGCTCGTCGCGTGAAGGATGTTGATCTCGTTCGTGCGCTAGACACGAGTGCCCAGATATTTGTGCCTCTCTCGGTAATCCTGTCGTTGCTGGGCATTCAGCATTTTGGCGTCTGGTCGGTCGGTAGTCAGCTCGTTCTCGTAGCCGCCTTTTACCTGATCTGTGCCGCACTCAAAGACTTCGATCAGTCGCCCGAAGAGCTCACGTACCTGGCGCTGGCGGGAGCCCTCTTTCCTGTAGGGTTTGGCCTCGTTCTGCACGCTCGTCATGTACCGGCCTGGGCGATTTGCGTCATGGTCTTCTGTATCGCCGTAGCATATTTATTTGGAGAGAAGTTTGCGCCAGAGTCAAAGCATCGTCCGATCTTTCATAATCTTGCTACTACTCTGGCGGTGTGTGCGCCTTTTATACTGTCAGCCAGCACTCGCTCGTTGGCGTGGGGGATCGTAGTGGCCTTTGCCTTTCACATTGTGCAGTGGTGGGTTTCTCGTCGTGTAGAGAGCTTCCAGCTAGCTCTGCTGACCTTCTTGGCTGTACCGGCGGTCGTAGGGGAGTGGATTGTGAATCCACCGCTGACATCTCATATGCTCGGATTCGCATACGGTGTTTGTGGAATCGCCGTTGTTGTGGCTAGTCACTACTTCGTCCGCCCGAGGAGTAAGCAGCGAGCTACCGAGCAAGACGCAGCCGGGCTGGTATTGGTGTTTGCTTCGGTTGTACTGGCATTTTTTGGGTCATCACAGCTGTGGCTAGCGGCCACACTTGGTTTGGCGGGCGTGACGGCGCTCTTCATGGCGATCACGGAATCGCCAAATGTAATCTTCGGCACGGTACTGGCTTGGCATGCGACGATTGCGGTTTTGGGCTCACACTTTGATTGGTCGACGAATGTTCAGGCGGTAGGTCACGGAGTGCTGGCAGCGGTGTTTTATTCATTGCGGTGGAGCATTGCACGCCTCAAGGTGCACCCACAGCGCATGCTTGTCTGCTACGGTGCAGGGTTATTCTTGATGTATATACTCGGCGCAGAGCAAAGCACACTGACCGGCACGGCGCTTATGGCGATTGCGGCAGGAGGCCTGTATGCATCAACCTATGCCGAGAAGGATCTTCAGCTCCCGATCGTGGCAGCCACCTTGGCGAGTTTTGGTGTGGTGGGGCACTTCTCGAGTGTGATGCATTGGTACCTTCCGCTCGTCGTTATGCTGTGGGGCGCACTTATCTTTGGACTCGGCAGCATTACCCAGGGCATTCGAGCGGATGTGGCACGCTGGCTTGGACTGGCTGGTGTGTGCTTCGCTCTCCTCATCGGCCTCTCCCCATCCAACCCGACAGAGGAGTGGGTCGGTGTCTTCACGCATTTTATGGCTGGAGCGTTGGTCTTGGCAGAGAGCGTACGTCAGCAGCATCGAGCCGGAAAGTACATTGCCTCTGCCTTGTTGTGGTCTGCAACCCTCCATACTTACAGCACGCTAGATATTGATTTTGCCCAGCTCTATTGGCAGACAACCGCTGTCTATATAGCCGCTCTCGCCGTACGTCAGAGACAGCGTGGTAGTGCGGAAGGTGAGCAAGGGCTTACCATCGCAGCCCTACTGGCTTCGACGGTACCTTTGGCTTTTCAGGCGCTTGATGATAGCACTGGTGGGTATGTTCTCGGTATTCTCGGTCTCGGTTTCGCCCTTCTTTTCCTAGGTATGAGCCAGCACAGCCGTTTGATCCGTACCTGGGCTATCAGTACTTTAGTTGTGATTGCCCTCTATAAGACGGCTGGATATATCTTTGCCCTACCCACTTGGTTCTGGCTGGGCCTCATTGGCATCGGTGCGCTTGGTGGTGCAATGTATTTACTCTCGCGCCGTCCTCACGATACTCAATGATTGGCAGTCTTGACGCTGCCCCTCTCCCTTATCTATACTCATAGTTAGCACTCGTGCTATGAGAGTGCTAATGCTTGCCTACGTCGTACGTAAGTATTATGCAGTTCTCCTGGTATGAGCAGTATTAATCAATGGAGGTAGAGATATGACCCTGCAACCACTCGCAGACCGCATTATCATGCAGCAGCTCAAAGCTGAAGAGACAACCAAGTCTGGCATTGTCCTCCCGGGCAGCGCTCAGGAAAAGCCAAAAATGGCTGACGTCTTGTCTGTCGGCAAAGATGTCAAAGAAATTAAAGCTGGTGACCAAGTCATCTATAAGAGCTATGGACCAGATGAAGTAAAGCTCGACGGCGTTGAATACATGATCGCAAAAGAAGAAGACGTACTCGCTGTAGTAAAGGGAGGTAAGTAATGGCCAAGGAAATTCTCAGCTCAGAAGCAGCCCGCAAGAAGCTCAAGGACGGCGTCGACAAGCTCGCCGATACTGTTAAGACGACGCTCGGACCAAAGGGTCGTAATGTCGTACTCGAAAAGAAGTACGGCAGCCCCCTCGTCACTAATGACGGCGTAACAATTGCTAAGGAAATCGAACTGGCAGACCCGTTTGAAAACATGGGTGCCCAGGTCGTACGTGAAGTTGCATCCAAGACCAACGACATGGCTGGTGATGGTACGACTACCGCCACTGTGCTCGCTCAGGCGATTATGTCCGAAGGCGTGAAAAACGTTGCAGCAGGAGCGAACCCAATGGCTCTTCGCCGTGGTATCGAACAAGCTACTGCCCAGGTCGTCAAAGAACTTACAACGATGGCTAAGCCGGTCAAGGAAAAAGGCGAGATTGCTGATGTCGCTACGATCTCGGCTGGAGACGCCGAAGTCGGACAGCTCATCGCTGAAGTTATGGAGACCATCGGTGAAGATGGAATCGTGACTGTCGAAGAGAGTCAGGCACTCGGACTCGAGAAGGAAGTTGTCGAAGGTATGCAGTTTGATAAGGGTTATGTCTCCGCCTACATGGCAACTGACACGACTCGCATGGAGGCTGTCTATGACAACCCACTCATTCTCCTTACAGACAAGAAGATTAGCTCGATTCAGGAAATCCTTCCGCTCCTCGAGCAGTTGGCTCAGGAAGGTAAGAAAGAGCTCGTCATCATCGCTGAAGAAGTCGATGGAGAAGCGCTTACTACGCTCATTCTTAACAAGCTCCGTGGCACCTTCAACGCGCTTGCTATCAAGGCTCCGGCTTTTGGCGACCGACGTAAGGCTATGCTCGAAGATATCGCTGTCCTCACTGGCGCCCAGGTCATCAGCGATGATCTTGGACTGAAGCTGGAAGAGACCACCATCGAAATGCTCGGTGAAGCCCGTAAAGTGATCGCTACTAAGGATGCCACGACGATTGTCGAAGGTAAGGGTAATCCAACCACGATCAAAGATCGCGTGACTCAGATTCGATCACAGATCGAAGAGACCACTAGTGAATATGAACTTGAAAAGCTCCAAGAGCGTGTCGCCAAGATGGAGGCCGGCGTGGCTGTCATCAAGGTAGGTGCTGCGAGCGAAGTTGAGCTGAAGGAAAAGAAGCTCCGTATCGAAGACGCTATCAACTCAACCAAAGCAGCCGTGGCAGAAGGTATCGTACCTGGTGGCGGCGCAGCTTTGGCAAAGGTAGCTCGTAGTCTTGATAGTCTGACACTCGATGATGCTGACGAACAAGTCGGCGTACGACTCGTGCAGAAGGCGCTCGAAGCGCCCGTCCGACAGATTGCGGCCAATGCCGGCATCACGGACGTTGCGGTCATCCTCGAAGCTATCAGCAAGGCCGACAATATCGGTTGGGACTTTGCGAAGAACGAGCAGACCGATATGATCAAGCGCGGTATCATCGATCCAGTGAAGGTCACGAAGAGTGCGCTCATCAATGCCGCCTCGGCTGTAGCGATGCTCCTCACGACCGAAGCTGCTGTTGTAGAGATTCCAGAGAAGGAGGCGCCAGCTGCTGGCGGCGGAATGCCTGACATGGGTGGTATGGGCGGAATGATGTAATCTCACATTTATGAGACTAAAAACACTCGCTTCATGCGGGTGTTTTTAGTTGTGTGGTACTTCCTTCTACTTGATATACTACGGAGAGAAAAAGGAGCAAGTAGATATGATTGAACACGAAAAAGGGAGTGAAGAAGAGCAGGGATCAAACTACGACATCCTTACCACTGCGCATTACCAAGAGGTAATCAGTGATCGCCAAGGTGTAGGCCCGACCGAGACGATTGAACGTGGTGACGATGAAGGCATGCGCGCCCAATATATCGAGCGGACCGAAAGGCTTATTGATAAGATTCGTCATGGTTTTGATGGTCCGGCTGATGTGGTCTTTTATCTAGACAAGTCGGCTCGGCCAGTTGAATGGTTCGTTGACGCTATGTGGGATGTATTTGAGGAGGAAGACGGATCGATTCCGGATAAGCCGGAGCGGAAGTTTATCAACATTCATGCACAGGAATCAGCCGGTGGTGCACGTCCAGATACTCAGGAGATTACTGAGGCCGTTCGACGAGGTGATTATGACCAGCTGGTAGGCCAGATGAAAGAGGTATACCCAGACATGACCGACAAGAAGATTATGGTGGTCGATGAGGTAAGTGTAAGCGGCGCGACAGAAAATTTTGCCTACGAACTCTTTCGACGAGCCTTTCCTGATTCAGAAGTTCGATCAGCAGCTTGGATGCAGGCTGGCAAGAAGTTTGATAAGCAAGGCAACTCATTCCCGGTTGAGATACCAGTATGGTACAGCAAGGTGAATGAGTCGGGTCGAGGAATTAAGCCGCTTGATCCGGAGCGTTCAGCAGCCTCCAATAATTCCACCCAGGCCAAGGGTCCACATATCCTGTCGAGCGGGTTGGATGGAGAGCAGGACTTGGATGCGCTGCGCTTGCGCCGAGAATTTAAGCAGCTCGCTAAGGACGTGAAGTCGGGCGCTCAAGGAATAATTCCAGCAAAAGACATCGATAGCTCACGCTATGATAATCTGGCCTTTCGACAAGTCAAGAAATAGGGCATGCAGTAGATTGACATTTTAGCAAAAATGTGCTAAAATGCTGTGATCTGGTGCAAGCCAGGTTTTCTTTGACAAAACATATGAATGAACCGGTCTCCGCTTATCTGGAGCCTATCTGTCCAACAGATACGAATCAGATATGCGGAGACCATGGTGGTCTCTCAACAATGCCTCACCGGCAGAAGGAGCAAGCCCATGTCCAACACCGAGACCACCACCACGTCCGACCGCACCAACCTCATCAACGAGGCCATGCGGATGGTCGGCGGGAACCGTCGTACCAACGTCGAGTTCTTCCGGAGCTCGCTGTCCGTCGACGGCCAGACCCGGCTCAGGAGCCTCCTGAAGTTCAACGGGCTCAAGAGCATCAAGCTCGGCGAGTTGCGCCGGTTGGTGGACGAGATGTCCGCCCTCGAGCAGGCCCAGATCACGAAGGTCATCACGATCGACGAGATCAAGGCTCTCATCTTCAAAGACGAGAAGGACTTCACGGAGTTCTTCTCGCGCAAGCTGGAGGATGCCGGTCACCCGGTCGAGTCTTTCACGAGCTTCGCGCTCGGTCAGCGCTCGGTTGGTGATCTGGAGCAGATCCTGCTCCTTATGATCGACATCGAACACGAGCGTGAGCAGATCCGCCAGCAGAGGATGGACGAACGCGCGGCTGCTCGTCGCGAGCGTCAGAGCCGGCGTGCTGCCGAGCCCAAGCCACCGACGATCATCCCGCCGACGTGGATGGAGGATCAGAAGCATCACAGGACCGGCAAGCCGAACCCCCAGGGTGTTCGCGGCGTCACGCCTCAGAGGGGAGTGACGGTTGCGGGTGCCGGCAAGGGCACCAAGGAGAACAGCAGG
>CALKUN010000072.1 GCA_937996675.1 uncultured Candidatus Saccharibacteria bacterium | reverse complement strand
ACGAGATAACGTGATGTGACTGGAGTTCAGACGTGTGCTCTTCCGATCTTGCTCGGACGCCGCGCCACCGTCACGCTCTGGACTCGCACCCGCAAGCGGATCAAGTCGCTGCCCCACATCGAGAAGCAGCTCAGCGAGATCTTCTGCAAGTGGGAGATCGGCACCTATCACCTCGACGGCGAGAACTATCAGCATGACTACCGCGACAGGTTCGAGGAGCTCACCAGCCTCATACGGCCCGATGAGCCGCGTCCCGGCCACGAGATCGTCGAGTACCACATCTACGACATCGTCTCGCCCGAGACCTTCCTCAACCGCTTCAAGACTCTAGAGCACGTCTTCGACACGACGACGCACCTCAAGCTCGTCGAGACCCACGTCGCCGCCGACGAGGCTGCACTCCTCAGCCACTACGACTACTTCAAGAAGCAGGGCTACGAGGGCGCCATGTGCCGCACCCTCGACACGCCCTACGAGCACAAGCGCAGCTCGTCGCTGCTCAAGATGAAGGACTTCGTCGACGGTGAGTTCCGAGTCGTCCGCCTCGAAGAGGGCCGCGGCAAGCTACAGCGCCACGTCGGCGCCTTCGTCTGCGTCACCGAGGACGGCGTTGAATTCGGCGCCAAGGGCGCGATGCCCAACGAGACGCTGCGGCAGGCGTGGCTTGAGCCCGAGAAGTGGGTCGGCAAGATGATGACGGTAAAGTATTTCGGCGTCACAGCAGAGGGTTCTCTGCGCTTCCCATCGGCACTGCGCTTGCATGAGGTGGCGTCGTGAAGATCTACGTGGCGTCGAGCTGGAAGAACCAGCAGTACGAGGACGTGCTGCGTCACCTGCGCAGCCTAGGTCACGAGCCTCTCGACTGGCGACAGGGCGGCGGCTTCGGGTGGCGTCAGACGGGCGTCGCCCAGGAAGAGATGACGGCGCAGCAGTACCGCGACGAGGTGCTCCAGCACGAGGCCGCTGTGCGCGGCTTCGGCAATGACTTCAGCAAGATGCAGGAAGCCGACGCCTGCGTCCTGCTGCTACCGTGCGGACGCAGCGCACACTTAGAGGCCGGGTGGTTCTGGGGCCGTGACAAGCCTCTGCACATCTACATCCCGCACTTCGACACACCCGAGCTCATGTACAAGGGCGCCAACTCGATCAACTTCACCCTCGACGAGCTGACGCGGGCGCTGACGCTTTAGCACCTTCCACCTAAGCCGGCGCCACCCAGACGTCATCTTGAGCCGAGAGGACCTCGCAATGCTCGCAGCCACCCTGCTGTACCTAGTGTCTTACCTAGTATTCTCCTTCAGCACAAAGTGGCTCGCACTACCTCATCCTGACACACCTCCCGTCGACGGCCTCACCCTGCTGCCCGCGTCTATGCTCTGCTGCGCCGTCGTCTGGCTGCTCGGCCTCTTCGTCGAGGCCGCCGTCACGACAGCTAGACTACGGCTGCAAGCTCGTCACCTCAGGCTCGACGTCGTCAGAGAACTGCGCAGCGACGGCGTCTACGTCACGACGGGGCCGCACGACTACATAGCCCTACCGCTCTACCGCCGCATCCTGCCCCTGCTCTTCACTCGTGACGTCATCGTCGCTGCCACAGCATCCGCCGCCATCCTGATATCCAGCACCCTCGCGTACTCACGTGCCGAGGTCAGCCTATTGTTGCCCTTGTTGCTCATGAAAGGCGGCGTCAACCTGTGGGGCCCGGTCGTCAGCTGGCTGCGAGGCGATGGCGTCACTGCGCGAGCCCGCGTCGTTCTCGGCCTCGCACTCGTCGCCGTCGTCGCCGTACTGTGGGATAAAGTGAGTCTGCACGCATCTTTCGCCGTCACTATCACCGTCGCCTACGCCGCCGTCTACGTCGCGGCCTACTTCCCGAAGCTAGAGGTCATCTCGCGCTACCGCGGCAACTACGACTTCCTCATGGCCGAGATGACTAGCACGTTGGTCGTCGCGCTCCCCATCGCGGTCGTAGTCGGCTGGGCGCATGCGTGGCAGGGCCTGGGAAGCGCTACAGACGGCGTTTGGGCGCTGGACGTACTCCGCAACCTCTTTGCAGCTGTCGCGGCTTCTACGCACACTACGATGGCGCTGCTGCAACGTCCTGTCGTGTGGATCATGGCGCTGGCCAGTGAGGGCGCCGGCCTCTTCGGCGGCCTCGTCTTCTTCGCGAGGATGTCGTCAACACTCAGCGTGCCGCTGAACAGGTGTACGTCACTCATCGCTGGTGTAGCCGCTACAGCGGCACTGTGGTCGTTGACCCACGACGGCGGCATCGTCGGATACCTGACGTCGTCGCGAAATCGTCCCGAGCTCGTCGGCGTGGCCGTGATGATGGTGGCACTGTGGATTGGTTTGGGAGGCGGCAGCAGGGTGGCAGCGTCGTCTGGGCAGCGTGCTGGCGGTATCGTGGCAGCAGCTTAGATTATTTCGTCCTCGTCACCATGACGCTCACGTTGCTGACGCTGACGTCGTAAGTCCGCGTCACTTTACCGCGATCTCGCGTCTCGATTCCGGTAAACATCGACGGCCACGGGATACCAGGCAGCTTGTCAGCCACATCGCAGAGCACTTGTCGCGACTGACCTACACGTAGCCCGGACACCTCTGTCGCGATCAGATGAGAGAGCTGAGATCGTCTGCGCTGCTCTTCCTGCTCGCGCGCTTCCTGAGCCGTCGCGAGAAGCATGTAGAGGTCGCGATCGTACTGACGCTCTATGTCGGCGGCTGCCGCGACGATGGCGCTGTAGTGCGTGATATACGCCCTGGCGTTCTCAGGGCGTAGCGTCAATTGCGACGACTCGACGTGGACTTGGAGTCGCTTTGCCCAATACACAGCACCGTCATCATCGATGACACGACCTGGTGCTTCGAGCGCTCCCAAGCGCTCAAAGTCGAGGCGTAGCGTCACCTTCGTGCGCTCGTAGCCGCGATCGTCGACCTCGCCGAAAGTGATGTAGTTGAAGTAGCGCGGTGCTGTATCCGCGCAGACAGCAGCGAGGTCGCGTCGAGCGGACGGCAACATCTTGAGCTCGTCAGCGCGGTCAAGCAGATACTGACAGATCGTCTTCGTCGCGACGTGGACGGTGTCGGCTGGGTTGATTGCGGTCATGTGTGCGTATCTCCTTACTTACTGACGATGAAGGGCTTGTTCCAACGACCGAGCTTGACGGCGACGTAGTGGCCGACGTCGAAGTGGTCGGACTGGATGTCGCTACGGTCGTGGTTGTTGGTGTTAAGGGCGTCGACGATCTTGCGGAAGATCTCCAGCAGCTCGCCGTCAAAGGCCGTGTCGAGGTGGTAATGATTGACGTCGATGTAGGTAGGCTTCTCACGCCATGCTTCTCCACCGCGGCGCACTTCGCGCTCGTTGCGAACTCGCGTCACATCCTCCAACAGATCGACTGGCGCCGACGCAATGGTGAGGACGATGGTGCTGTGGTTCTGCACGGCCAGCGACCACTTCCAACCCGCAGGCATGACCGGCTTGAGTGCTGCTGCGATGAGGGCCTTCTTGCTCTGATCTACGTATGCCATTTGTCGTTTCTCCTTACCTGATAAGAGAATGCGACAAAGCCTCGACATCGTCAAGTGGACGATGCGATCTTTCTTCTAAGTACGCACAGATGCTAGATTCTTAGTTGAAGAATATAGGCGTGAAATACCCACGAGGCAGAGCTGCTAGCTACCGCGACGACGCCTGTACAGCGACCATAGGTCGTCGTCCTCAACGAGGAGGAACGAAGTGATCTTAGCTATAGTAGCTTCGCTTTCCTCGCCGCCGCGACGATCTGATGGGCAGCGATGTCGTTTCTCGTCGATAGAGTTGCGGTCATGATAGTGTGCTGCTCGGGGTAGTCGAGCAGGGCGTCGAGGATCGATGCCTGCACGGCGAAGGGCGATCGGATGGCGAGGCCGTAGAGCCGCCGAGCGTCGCCGCGAATCTTTAGCTGACCGTTCGGTAGAGTCATGACAAGGTCTTGTGCCGCCTCGCCTCCACCCAAACCACCACCTAGCGCCAAGCGTAGATCGCCCTGTGCCTGCTTCGCCACGGCGGCGGCCTCAACAGCTCCAACCCCACGCCCCGTCAGCACAGCCGCCACGTCGGCGGCGCCGAGCTCTAGGTGACAGCTGAACCTTGACCGTATGGCGGCGTCAAGCTGACCACGTGGCTTGCTAGTACATGCGATCCACAGGTTTACAGTGTCGCGTTCAAGTGGCAGCAGCAGTGCTTGTACGGCTTTACTTTCGGAACCGCCACCTAAAGCGTGGATTTCATCGATAATGAAGGCGCGGCAGCGACAGCGTGGGTCTGATGGCGCCTGCATGCTGGCGACGGCGAGTTCGCGAATTTTGTCGATACCGTCGTCGCCGCCGTTGATGTGGAAGAAGTCGAAGGGGAACGACGTAGTTATGTCTTCAACTGTAATCTTTGAACCCTCGTCGTTGCGAACTTCATCGATCAACGAAGTTTCGATGCTCATCGCCCGTGCTGCTAGCGCCTTCGCGATCGTCGTCTTGCCAACGCCCACAGGCCCGGTGATGAGCAGCTTCTTGGCGTCGAGGCAGCGTGGCGGTATCGTCTGCGATTTGATGTCGTCGAGGAGTAGCATCAGCGCAGTATCCCTTTATCGAGCCACAACAAAGCCTCGGCTTCGTCGGCAAACATGGCTTCGGCCCAGAGATGTGACGGTGTGCGCTCACCAGACTTGGGATGGCCTACGACGATACTGCGCTTTCCAGCACCAACGGCAACGCCCCAGTCGGCATGACTGTCAGCGCCGCAAGGTAACAGTAGGATGCAGAGGTCACAGCGGCGCAGGGCGTCGAGATTGCCGTAGACGGCTTGTCGCCAGTACGGGGCTGTGCCTAGATACGTCGCATAGTCGTGCTTGTCAGCGTCGTATTGCTCTGGGAACATTTCTGGCGGCACTTCTGGTGCTTTACGGCTCGCTGGATCGGTGAAGTCATAGACTTCGTGACCACGTTTGCGAAGCGCAATGGCCAACGCACGGACGCGATCACGATTCTTCCAAGAAGAAGAAATGTAAATGTTACTCATACTTTGGATCCTCCTCGTGCTTACTTAACATTTCATCCTGATCCATCGACAGTATATTGCCCCACGACGAGCACGCCGCCGTATGGACGCCGCCGAAGCCGCCGCAGCCCTCACACGCCCGAAGCTCGCCACTGAGCCTGTCCGCTGCCACCTCGACGACGGCGACGACCTGCTTGTAGTGCTCGGCGCTCAGCTGCCGGGCGACCTCACCACTGAGCCGCAGCGACATGACGACGAAGCCTAGCGGCGACAGCCTGTTAGCGGCGATCTCGACGGGCTGGGCGACGCGGTGCGTCGGCTTGAAGTGAACGTTGCCGGCGGTGTCGTAGACGACCTCGTTGTCCAACCAGTAGTAGCCTTCATCCGACCACGTCGAGACGTCGTCGCCGTGGAGGTCGTCGTGGCCTGACACCTTCGTACACTGTCCGACGTCTTTGAGACGATGTAGGCAGGGCGCAGCATGCTTGCGACGCCATTCTACGTCGCGGTCGACGCTTCGTCGCGACGCCCTGACGACGACGCCGCCCAGCCACTTCGCAGCACTCCAACACGCACAACCAAGGGCCGCAGCCCCGACAAATTCAAGCATTCACTATCACTACCATGTCGTCCTGACGATGTCAAGTGCTACCGCACCCTCTAATATGCACACCGAATACTACCCAGGACTGTACTCAGGTAACAGCGCTGGCGACGACGTCCTACAACATGCTGTCACCACCGCCAACTTCAAGGGCCCGCCCCTCGTCGCCGTCTACGGCACGACGGCTGATCGCTTCGTCAACGAGAGCGAGGTCGACGACTTCGCGTCGGCATTTAACGCGCCCCTCGTCATCATCACCGACCAGATCGACGGGACGGGACGTGCCGCTTACGTTGCTGCCTGCAACGCGATGGGGCCGCTCTACAAGTCGAATCGACGTGGCAGCCCCGTCTTCGTCTCCAACACGACACCGCAGACGCCTATCGTCATGGGTGGGCCTCTACTTGCGCTGGGTACTACCTCGCCAAATATCGACAGCAGCGTCGCGGTGGCATGGCTCGTCGCCGAGCTGACGTCGCGAACGACGCAGAACCACCCCTACTTACTCGGCATGCAGGGTGTCAGCGCCTTCACCACCGACGGGAACTTGTCGCCGCCCGTATATCGCATCGGCCCCGACATCGTCGACGATCTTCAGCAGGTACAGCAGAAGTGGCAGGGCAAGACTGTCACGACGACGGCACAGTATCAGGCCCTCTTGACGGCGGCGATAGGGCGTCCTGGCCTGGCGGCGTTGTGCAATGCGGCTTTGGTGCCGTTTATCGTGTTGAACCATTAGTTTATGCTTGCAAGACTCTGGTTTTTAATATAGCATCTGTGCATGCCTATTCGTCATAGTCCAGAAACTCTTGAAAAGATGCGAAACACGTGGGCAGCAAAGCGACTGTTAAAG
>CALKUN010000071.1 GCA_937996675.1 uncultured Candidatus Saccharibacteria bacterium | reverse complement strand
GGCGGAAGTTTGCTCTTGTGAATACGGACAGTGCGATATTGAGTGTGAAAGTGGCGGAGCCTCAGGGGCCAGCGCTGAAGAATGGGAAAAAATTCAGGAAATTAAAAAACTACTTCCTGATGCAGACGTTAGCCTTAGATACCATTTCTGCGAGAGCAGTAAGTGCGACGAGCAGGTATCGCGACAAGGTATCCAGGTGAAAGTTAAAGTTGGGCCATTCACCTTCAACCGTGAATACGCTGCTTAGTTCTCTCAGAGTTTCCGGTCTCTTCAAAACCGGATTAATTCATCAGCGAGAGGGGATCAATGGATACCAGCATACCAAGACCATTGGCATATTTAAGAGAGGTTAAAAAGAAATACCCGCTAGCTATTGAGCAGATCGATAAATTTAGAGCATCTAGAAAAGAGCTAGGAGACTGGCCTCAATGGTGCTTTTGTCCGTTAGCGGGTAGCTATGCGGTAGTCTCAAATACTGAAAATTTTCTAAACTTGGATTCGCTGCATGACATTGGCACCGTCGGTGCCGTGATTGCCTGGAGAGCTACACAGGGCATTTATAGATTTGATCAGACCGTCTATGAGGCAGTTATACAAACCGATCTTAAAGGTGACATACCCGTGCAGGTATTACACCAGCTCCCAGAATGGTGTGTGTATATCGAGACACCAGGAGCAAAGGCATACGGCGGACGGATTCATGGCTTCTTTGCTCATCTGGAGTATGACGTAAACGACTCTCGATCAGAGCTTAGATTAATGCTCGATAGTGATGATGGGCTATTGACCGTGCCTCTACACCTGGGCAGTGACATACACAGCGCCATCGAGCGAGCTACTAGAGAAGCCAGCAAACAATTTATCAAAGAATTTACCCAAAAACCCAACTTTGGCGCAATTGCGAAAGCAGAAGAGATCGCTCCGTTTGTTTCCTTGCTGCTTTATCTTTGCAGTCAGGCAGTAGAGATCCGGGATCAGAAAGGGAGCAGTCGCCAGCCAAAGTTCCCAAAAGCCACAAAGTTAAAAAGCGGTTTTAAGATACTGCCCGCTAATCAAGTTACTACCTGGGAGGT
>CALKUN010000070.1 GCA_937996675.1 uncultured Candidatus Saccharibacteria bacterium | reverse complement strand
GTCTTTGATTGCAGGATCGATGCGGATACAGCAGAACGTATGCTCGAACGCAACTCGATTGACCGTGTGCTGCTGGATGAACTCACGCGTCGGTTCCGGTGGGAGTATGGCTACACCATCGACGAGCGTGAATGGCCGCCGAGCTTCGACTTTGAGAAGGAGTTTAGAAGGCAACGCAAATCACGCGAACTACCCGCGTGACCTGAATATACCTAAGCTTGAGGCTGTTGCTTCAAGCTTAGGTACTTTTTGACGATAATCTATGAATTCCTCTCTGTTCGTATTATTTACAAAACCGCAAATAATACGTATAATAGCAAAACTATTCCCCAGGAAATCATCCAGGGATCGCACCGGCCAAGGAGGCCTCACATGTCAAAAACCCTGATCGGGTCACACCAAGATCTCGTCGAACTGGCTTCATCCATTCCCGAAGCCGGACTCGCTGTCTCTTCATCGGTCCTGGTCGATAGCGAGAGGATCATTGCCTTCGCCAATGCCACTGGTGACCACCAGTGGATCCATGTCGATTTCGAGCGAGCCCGTACGGGCCCATTCGGCAAGACCATCGCACATGGGTATCTCACGCTTTCGCTGGCTCCAGCCCTGCTTTTCGAGCTCATCGAGCCGGGCAACGAGGGCATCGTGATCATGAACTACGGCCTCAACAAGGTTCGATTCCCGAGTCCTGTCCCCAGCGGCTCGGAAGTCAGCATGAAGCTCATCAAGGTCGACGTTACGAGCCTCGACGAACAGAGCAGCGAAGGGGTGTTCACCCTGGTGCTGTACGTCGAAGGCGACGCGAAGCCAGCGTGCGTCATGGAAGCGGTTTACCGTTTCTATTGGTAGCTCTTCGCCCGCAAGAACGCACGGCTGCGGGAATCCCAAGGGGGTTTCTCGCAGCCGACTTTTTATTTACTAACGCAGACTAGTTATTTGGTCACAAAGTAGAAGTCAAAGTCTTCATCGTAGGTACGATCCCACGAGTAGTATGGCGTAAAGATCTGCCAGATATTGTGGTAGTAGTTGGTATCGGCGAGCTGGTTCTCGTATGACTTATCATTGATGTGCTCAGGGTTATTATTGATCTTGGATAGCGTAGAGCCACTCGGCAGTCCGTCGATGACCCGGACGCAGTAGTTTTTGCCCGCAGGTAGCTCAAAGCGGAACACACCGCCCGCATCAGTCTTGGGAATGACACCTTCTACGCAGCTGGCAAGTCCGACACCGGCAGCAAGTTTATTATCGACATAGACGCGACCCTGTACGACGATGTTTGAAGCATTCTTGGGTGGTGGAGCAGGAGTAGCCGTAGCGACTGGGCCGAGCTTTGGTAGGGTTATTGGGAGTACCGAACCTCGCTTGGCTTTGATCTCATCAGTAGCCCAGCAGTGAAAGCTGGCATTCCAAGGCTGGCTGCCGCGTCTTGCCCAGGTATTATAAAAGGCTTGATTCTGAATTGCTTCAGGGGCATCGCTAGGGAGGGGATACTTGGCGGCTAGTTCGGCGCCGACAGCTCCTTTCCAGGTCCGTACGTCATATTGATAGAGACCATAGTGGCCTGACCCATTGCTGGCTGTCGGTCGTCCGCCGGATTCGCAATACATGATGCGTGGACGCCAGAAGTCCGGGTTCTCAGTGACAACAGGGATAGAGCCTGCGAACGAGGCGTAGATAAGTACGGCACCTGCGACAATACAGAAGGCAATGAGCGCGAAGAGAGCTGGCTGACGAAACTTTTTCGGACCAGATAGGCTGCTGCCGATTCGAGAAATGGTCGGCTTTTTGGTAGTTGTCTTCAGAGGTGACTTTGCCATAGACTCCATCATATAATACCTGGCTATTGAGGTCAAAACTGGCCATGCTTATTCTACAAAAAGCGCTTTGAAAACTCACATCAAAACTGTTATGCTTGGGTCAATGGCAGCAAAACCTGAAACAAATGAATTTATAGCTCGATTGCGCAATTCTATTACCGGCGAAGTCAGTACTGACAAGGTGACCCGTGAGTTCTTTTCTACCGATGGTAGTGTCTTCACGGTCATGCCTGAGATCGTTGTCTACCCTCAGAACGAAGCCGATGTGAGCGAGACGGTGCGACTTGTCGCGACAGCAGCTGCCAATGGTAATAAGATCCCTATTACAGCTCGCGGTAAAGGGACTGATCAGGCTGGTGGCTCTCTTGGACCTGGACTCATACTCGCGACACCAGCACATATGAAGCGACTGATCGCCATAGACAAGAAGACCGTGACAGTGCAGCCAGGCATGATCTATCGTGAGCTTCAGGGCGTCCTGCATAGTCATGGACGATTCTTGCCACCGTATCCAGCCAGTGTGGACTTTGCCACGATCGGTGGGGCAGTTGCAAACAACTCAGCTGGAGAGAAGACGATCAAATATGGCTCCACCCGCAACTTCGTCGAATCGCTTCGCGTTGTACTCGCAAATGGTGAAGTTATCGAGACACGGCGCCTCTCCGCCAAGGAACTCAAGCAAAAGCAAAAGCAGCCGGACTTTGAGGGGCACCTCTATCGAAATGTGGACTATCTCATCGAGGAAAACTGGGATACGATCCGCGATGCATTTCCAAGGGTGAGCAAGAACTCAGCTGGCTATGATTTGTGGCACGTCAAAGGTACTGACGGCAGCTTTGATCTCGGTCAGCTCATCATCGGTAGTCAGGGCACACTCGGTGTTGTGACCGAGGCAAAGCTCCGTCACGAACCATGGAACCCCAAGACACATCTTGCCGTAGGATACTTTGAATCTATCGAGGCAGCAGCTCAGGCTGTCGAGCTCATCATGCCGCTCAAGCCATCGGCACTTGAGATCGTAGACAAGAACCTCATCGAGTTTATGCTAGAGCACGATGCCTTTATCCTGAAGGGTCTCTTGCCGGATAAAATACCAGGCATCATCTTGCTCGTAGAGTTTGACGATATGTCACTACGCACTCAAGCCGCCAAGTCTCGTAAAGTGCTCAAGATTTACGAACACTTGGCCTTTGAAAGCCGTGTCTCAGACGACCCGGCGGAACAAGTGCGACTCTGGAAGATTCGTCGGGGAGCCGCCGCAATTATCTGGAAGTTTAAGGGCAAGAAGAAGGCTCTGCCGATCATCGAAGATGGTGTTGTGCCGCTCGAAGTGATGCCGGTCTTCCTCGAACGAGTCTACAAGCTCTTCGAGAAGTATAATCTCGACGTCGCCGTCTGGGGACACGCTGGAAATGCCAACTTCCACCTTCAGCCATTCATCGATCTCTCGTCACCAACTGATCGTAAGAAGGTTTTCGAGCTCATGAATGACTTCTATCGTATGGTCATTGAGCTCGGCGGTTCGACTTGTGGTGAACATAACGACGGTCGATTGTGCGGGCCATACCTCAAGCGCATGTATGGCGAGAAGCTATACGGAATTTTTGCTGACATCAAGAAGATCTTTGATCCGCTCGAGATCCTCAATCCTGGCGTAAAGATTGGCGTGCAGATGCAAGATCTGCCGAGTCAGCTGCGCAAAGAGTATTCGATGAAGCACTTGGCTGATTTTTTGCCAAATAACTATAACAATTAGGAGATATTATGGCTCGACTACGTTCAAACAAAGATATGACATTCCAGCTCTCATGGCTGGTGATCGTCGTGTGGTTCACACTACTCATGTTGCAGAAGAATACTTTTGGACAGCTCGGGCTTGGTATTGTGTTGCTTGTGGGCGGTATCTGGGGATTAGCACGTAGCCAGGAGATCTGGTCAGCCTACCTTAAGTCCTACAAGAAGCTTCCTGCAGCCAAGCGTACAGTGTGGAATGCTCCACGTCGCCGATACTACTATCTAAATGTTGTTGTGATCCTGCCAGCTTCAATCGCGCTCGGACTCGTTTTGATCGTTTTGTCGTATATCTCCGGCATTTAGTACAGATAGCTGACAGATTAGGCAATATTTGGTAGAATAGTCACTGTTGTCTCGGTATTCGAGCTGGTCGCCCTCAAAGGTCAGCGCATGCGAGACATGTAGATTTATACACAGATTGACGCACTTTATGCGTCAAATACCCTGCGGACGTGGTGGAATTGGTAGACACGCTAGCTTGAGGGGCTAGTGCCGATATACTGGCGTGGAAGTTCGAGTCTTCTCGTCCGCACCAAAATAATAAGATCAGCATTCGTGCTGATCTTATTATTTTCGATGTGTGCGGGCGGGCTCGAACGCTCCTGGAAGGACGAGGAGTAATGCGCGCAGACAAATATGAAGCTCGCTTCAATATTTGACGAGCACATTACGGATAGAGGGCTTTAGCCCTCACTCTTCTCGTCTGATGCACGTCGTGGATAGCGAGCTTTAGCTCGCCGTCTTCTCGTCCGCAAAAAGAACGGAGCCTGCTAGGCTCCGTTCTTTTTGGTGCTATGCGTCTTTACTTTTTCTTAGCAGTAACCGTCTTGTGGCCTGATCGGGGGTGTACGACAGACTTTGAGATCGAAGGGAAGTGGTCATCGCGGAGCTCACGGTAGAGGTAGCTGTAGCCAACGATAGTGACAGGGAGGGTGATGACGATGCCGACGATGAAGAAGGCGAGGCCGAAGAGATTGAGTAAAAACATCACGAGCCAGTAGGCGAAGAGATCCCATTCATGACCTTTGACCATGCGAGCTGATTCCTCGAAAGCATCATTGAGCTTGAGTCGCTTGTCGATGACGAGATAGGTCGCAAACTGATACTTGAGGCCCCAGTAGATGCCCGGTACGACAAAGAGCACGAGGCCACCGACAAAGAGTGCCAGGTAGAGAACAGCAGCAGCGATGTAGTGAAAGAAGAGGTGTGTATGGAAGAGTTCCTTTACGGTTGGCTCTTGTCGGTCCACGCTTTTTAGTGAAGTACGCACCATACCAAGGGTAACGAGCGCGATAAGCACAACGAAGAGCGCATTAATCGTGCTGGTGATCCATTCTTGGCCAGCGAAGGCATTTTCAGTTACGGACGGTATGAGACTGAAGAGGACGAGGATGAGTACGAGTGTTACATAAAAACCAATATAACGAGACGTAGCTTCCCAGCCTGTTTGGATTGCGCGGTTGATAGACAGTACGGTTTTCTTGTTTTCCACGATATACCTTTATGCTTATGCTAAAGCAAGCTGAGAGGGATTGCAAATAATCTTAGTATGACGTGCCTCACTACCTTGTAGTAGGGAGGCTGGCCGCAGTTAGCGACCGTAGGGGACCGTGAAGACGGTGGTGATCGCCAGCATGAAGGCAATGAGGCATGTGGACATGCGTCCGGCCAGAATCTTGAGCTCTGACCAACGGTCCTTGTAGGCCAAGCCTCCGAAATAGATGGTCCACAGTACGACGGTGATTACTTGGACGGAACGCAGCTGGTTCATGCTGGGCCATCCGAGCTGAGGGGTGTTACCCCATCCAAAGATGATGACAATGACGATACTGCTCACCGTCATCAGTGCGTAGTAGGTGTACAGCAGGAACTTGGAAATAATGACTGGCTCGTCACCTTCCTGCGTCTCAGTGGGAGGAGTGTTTTCCATGGGTCTCTTTCGGGGAGGGTGTCAAAGGTGCTTCTTAGGATCCTATTAAATAAAACATTATTTGGTAAAAGTGTCAATATATGGTGCCCGGGGCGGGACTTGAACCCACATGCCTTGCGGCAACAGATTTTAAGTCTGTCGTGTCTACCAGTTCCACCACCCGGGCGTCTCTTATTTTTACCATGCTATGAGCTTAATGGCTATGGCGACGTCGTATGGGAGAGCCAACTTTGTTACAATATGCCTCATATAAGGAGGACATATGGCAGAAACTGAACGAGAACCACAGGGAGCACCGCAGGACCCAAGGGAACATAAAGGATTAGCAGCAAAACTTCTTGATATGGTTACGGCGAAGCGTAGCCCCGAGGAAGTCCAGGCCGAAGCAGATGCGGCGGCCCAGCGGCAAGAGCGGATTGAAGCAGATGCGGCAGCCCAGGCTGCTAAACTCGCACACCTAGAAGGGGTGTCTGGCGAACATGGTGTGGTCAGTCCTGAGCACCGAAACGACCGAGTATCGAGCGAAACGACTCCGAACGAAGACGAGTCGCAGGCAGCGTAGATCTACCCTAAGATTTTTGCTAGGGAGCGCAGCACAAAAGCTGCGCTTCTGTCTTCATGCATTTTTGTGCCATCGAGCGCGATGTCGTACACTTCCTGGGTGCTGAGCCAAGCCGGCTCGACATTTTCACCACTCCCTAGATCCTGCTCTCCAAGCTCAGTAGTTTTGACTCGACAGATAAAATAGTACAGATCCCAGTCGACCGTAGAGCCGCACGGAGAGAGGTAGGCAAATTCTAAGTCATCTTCCAGAACGGTCAGACCCATCTCCTCCTTCAGCTCGAGAACGGCCCCACGCTTGGCGCTTTTGATGAGTGTGTTCTTGTCCGGCTCTGTGGCGAGGAAGTCATTGTAGTCCGTCAGACGATCAAAGACTTTGCCACCTGGTAAGTGATAATCATAATCATCTATTTCAAAGCGGTGCTCTCTGGAGAGAAGTACCTGCCCATCGTCAGACAGTATGAGCGTGCGTGACCCTGGTGCACGCCGGGCGCGCTCGTGGACAATAGTCTTGCCGTCTCGTTCGAAGTGTCTCTCGACCATCTCGAGGATTTTGCCTTGGTATACGATTTTTTCTTTCATGTACTCAGTATGTATCGGTGTCTCTCACGGGTCAATTATATTGTAAATATTACGTAAACTTGTATAATAGCACATCAATCGCACCTATTGGAGATCAAGACGTGATGACACGAAAGAAAGCCGAGAGGTATGCTGCAGCAGTGAACGGCGTGATGCCGCGCCTGATTAATCTGGTCGATTCAAAGACACAGATCGGAGCTTTCTCCTTGAAGAAGGTCTTGCCCTGGCGAGATATCAAAGATGAGTTCGGCGTGAATGCATCAGTGCTCATTGAGCTCTTGCGTGGCCTCGGGATGCTCAGGAACACCGCCCGACTCGGACGGGAGGGTAGCTATTGGTGGGTAGATACGGAGTATTGCCCGACCACTGCAGCTCGTGTGACAGCCTGCGAGATGACGCGTCCCGGCAAAATCGATGTTGTACTGCCCATCGAGATGCAGATGGCGATCATGCGGAAGCGTCGCACGGAGATGATGCGTGATCTTGAACGGCTGGATGTCCTTCTCGCAGAACTTCAGCCTCAATGACCTATCGACACCTCTGGGGTCGGTAGGTTTTCATGTTTACATAGTAAAAGCCCCTTCGCATGAAGGGGCTTTTACTATGGTGGGTGATGAGGAGACAGCGCACGGCTGCAGTCATGCTCGGAATGCGCTTTGCTTTTTCTGCGCGTGACTTTGCCGACCGAACACCCCGACCCCCAGCGCAGCTGCTAGCCTCGTTGACCAGAATCACACACTACCACCATATAAAATACCCATCACAAGGATGGGCACTTTATATGGTGGGTGATGAGGGACTCGAACCCCCGACCCTCTCGGTGTAAACGAGATGCTCTAGCCAGCTGAGCTAATCACCCGTATGTGTAGATGTGTACGCTACAGGTAGTAATTCTAGCAAATCAACAGATAAAAATAAAGCTATTGTGCTTGGTCTGTCTTATTCCATACGAGCTCCCAGACGTGGCCGTCTGGATCGCGTACATATCCTTGCTTACAGCGATTAGCGAGAGGTGGAGGACTGCATCATTCATTCGTTGTGTATGAATTCCAAAAACTTCTCATAAAAATCTCGTGACGTATCAAGCTGAGCCGAGTTGATGGTGAGGGCAACGTGCCGTATTCGTATACAGAGAGTATGCCGGCCCGGGGTGTTTATGCGATAGCGCATCGTAGGTTCTCGGCGTAAGTGATACTATAGTCACATAATTTTAGTGAGGAGAAACCCATGCAAACTAGACTAAATCCCTATATCTCATTTCGTGGCGATGCCCGTGAAGCGCTTGAATTTTACCAGTCTGCATTTGGTGGCAAGCTTGAGATGACTACCCTCGAGGAAGGTGGTAGTCCTCACGAGCCAAATGAAGCCGACTGGTTGATGCACGGCATGTTGACTGCAGACAATGGCATGGTGCTGATGTGCTCGGATGCTCCAATGGGTATGGCGTTTGAAAAAGGTAGTCGCATTAGCATTTCACTGAGTGGCGATGACGAAAAAGAGATCACGGGATTTTATGAGAAGCTATCATCTGACGGCACAATAGTTGAACCACTCAGAAAGGCTCCGTGGGGAGATACTTTTGGTATGTTCACTGACAAGTTTGGTATCTTCTGGATGGTAAACATTACTGCTCAGTCAGAATAAGCGATTCGGAAATCCAAAAGTAGACTTCTTAGGAGGTCTACTTTTGTGAGACTTTGTATATATTGCCAGCTTGGTCATAGGTAATCCATTCACCGATAGCTTCCCCTTGATCAAAATGCCCAGAGCGCTTGAGTGTACCGTCGAGACGATACCACTCCCAATAGCCATCCGGTTTGTCATGTTTTATTTTACCTTTAGACCAGCGCGTTTTGCCGTTCGCATGATATTTGATCGTGTATCCATCAATGATCTCAGACTCTTTGGGCTTCATGTCTTGATTGTACCAAATGCCAACTCAGTAAAAAGGCAACTATATAGTTGCATTATTATGAACAATCACGTAGGGTAGACCTATTAAAGCAAGGAGTGAATATGCAAGATGCAATTGTACGCGAGATAACCGTGAAGGCACCAAAAGAACAGGTATATAAGGCCATGACAGACCCAGCCGAGATTACGTCTTGGTTCCCTGACGCAGTAGAGGGCAATATGACTGTTGGTGAGCAGCCTTTTCTCATATTTACCGAGCAGAAGCATCGTACGCGCATTTTGGTTGAAGCGGCCAAGCCATACAGCTACTTTGCTTTCCGCTGGGTGCCAGGTTCTATAGGCACGACTGAGGACCTACACACCGTTCCGAATACGCTCGTTGAGTTTACAATCGAAGAAGTTGGTAGCGGTACAAAGGTGACTGTAAAAGAATCCGGATTCGCAGACATGCCAGCCGAAGTCGCACAGGGGAGCTACGATCAGAACACTGGTGGCTGGGAGTATATGATCGGTCGTCTCGAAAAGGTAATGAACGCAGCTTGATGCCGGTAGTAGAGCTATTTCGAGCCCTTGGAGATCCGACACGCCTGGAGATGGTCCAGCGACTTTCCAGACGGGAACCACATACAATCAAGTCGGTATCAAGCGGTTTAAGCATTACACGTCAGGGAGCCCGAAAGCATCTGCAGATACTCGCTGATGCCGAGCTTGTAACGTTGTGTCCTGAGGGGAGAGAGACCGGCGTAGTGCTGGAGCGCGACAAGTTGGAGCAGGGCAAGATTTTTATTGCCGGCCTGGAGAGACAATGGGATGCTCGGCTGGGTGCTCTGCGGCGTTATGTGGACAAAGATCTAGAAAAATAATGTTAAGTATTGCTAACGTGATCGAGTAGAGGTCATACAGCCTAAGGCTTCAATAGGACATTAAAGGCTTGGGTTGTACCCGCATTATTGTCCCGAAGGACGGTAGGCGCGGGTGACCTGTAGGGGGAGAGGACGAGCAGCGGTCAGAATGATCGCGGCTATCGCACCGCAGCCGTGTCGCTAGATCTAAATCTTAGGCCAGCCCTAGGGCTTGAGCTTCTGTGGTGCTGACGTTTGCACCGACCGATAGGACGATCCGAGAGCCTGCTTGGATCGGGGTGACACTGTGGAGGGTGATATCGGGTCGAAAAATGTAGGCATCAGTCTGGCTGAGGGACAGCTTCTTGTTGCCCAGGTAGAGGTCACCGCCGATGCAGCCGGTGACAATGGCATTCAGTCGGACGTGGCACATGCCCTCTCGTGCTGGGTCGGTGTGAGCTGGTATCTCGCTGCCTGTTGGGTAGTAGAGAAGCCATGCATCAAACTCCTCGGGGTCACCGAGCACGTGCAATGCACGTTGGATCCACTGTTGGGCCGCAGGTTCATGGAGAAGGCTGTGTTTTAGATAGCCGGTACCTTGCCGTCCCTGCTCCCACTGTACATCGTGCGACATGCTCTCCAGAGCATCGCACTCACTAGGCACGAGCCAAGCCGGTATTTTTCGATAGAGATTGGTGTTCTGGCTCTGCATCGATGATCTTTCGCTAGCCTGCAAAACACTTCTCGAGGATAGTGCGCAATACATCGACCTTGATGTCTTCCAGCTTATTGATATACAAGCACGACACGCTGTGTTTATGTTTGCCCAGATCAGCCAGCTCGTCAGTATACTTATCAAATCCATCGAGGTAGATTGTTAGGCTGGCCTTGCGTGGACTAAAGGCAAGTAGGGGCATGTCACCCTCGCGGCCACTGTCGTATTTGTAGTGCTTGGTGCCAAACCCAATAATGCTCGGACCCCACATACATGGATCTTCACCGGAGATCTTACGCATCATATCGATCAGTAGCCGGGATTCCTCGCGCCGTTTGTCGCTCACACTCTCGAGGAATGTGTCGATACTGACTTCAGTAGGCCTTGTCTTTGATTCACTACTCATACGTTATCCTCCTATTTCCATAATATGTGATCGATAGGCCCTTTTTGAGACAATGACTTTATATTGTCGTAGGACTGTTGCAGAATCCGCTCCAAGACCGATAGCTCGATGTCTTTTAGCTGCTTGATGTAAACGCAGTATCCCGTGATGGTGTGCTTACCGAGCTTTGCGAGGAGTGTTGCATAGCGGGTAGTGCCGTCCATCATATAGATAGTCGTCTTGCCTTTGCGCGGGTAAAACCCGAGGATGAAGCCATCGCCTTCACGGCCACTGTCGTACTTGTAGTGATAGCTATCAAAACCGATAGTGCCAGCGTTTACGACCTCGCCCTCGTGTCTGCTGATCCCTTGCATCATCTCGATGAGAGTCTGGGCGTCATCGATGGTCTGTTTGTCGTTCAGGGTAGCGAGCAGTGCTTCGACCGACTGTGTGGCTGGCTTATTCATAGGGCAATTGTACCATTCTGGCATAGTCTCGTTTGATACAATCTGAGGAGTGAATAACCTAACAGAAAGGGTCTCTATGGCAAAAGTAATGGCAGGTATGACGATGTCCTTGGACGGCTTTATTAATGATCGTAATGGGAGCGCCGAGAGCCTGAGTCCAGACTTTGAAGAGCTGCTCGAGACAAAGATTTTCAAGGACATGACTGAGAATACTGGCGCGGTCATCATGGGCAATAATACCTATCATATGGCCGACCCGATGACGTGGGTAAATGATGACTATGAGTTTCAGGTGCCGCTCTTCATTCTGGCTCATGAGGTTCCTGAGCAAATTCCACCTGGGAATGACAAGCTGAGTGTCACGATAGTAACAGACGGTATCGAGAGTGCTATCGAGCAAGCGAAAGCGGCAGCGGGGGACAAGCTAGTGCAGATTATCGGGGGTGCCGACACGATTCAGCAGAGTCTTAATTCAGGCCTGTGTGATGAATTGCAGATCGACGTGATGCCGATATTGCTTGGTGATGGACTGCGACTCTTTGAGAATATTGAGACGGACAAGATCAAGCTCGAGCGGACGAAGGTGGAGGAGACGACTGGCGTACGAACGTCACTCTACTTTAGGGTTTCGAAAATCTAGCCTACTTCCACTAAAAAAGACCCCGGATGGGGTCTTTTTTTAGTGGAGCAAGAGCTTAGTAAGCTTTTGTCGCGCCGTTTTCTACCGCCTTTTCGGCGTTGTCCTTAGACATCATTGCGCACACAGTGGTGCCACACTTGGCGTGCTTTCCCTTAGCCATGTATCCGCCCTTGGCGGTCTGCACGATCTCTGGGTCGGTCAGTTCGACGCCCTTTTCCTTGCACTTTACGCAATATCCAGTAACTGCTGTCTTCTCTTCTACGTCGGCCATATCTATCTCCTCTTATATTGATTGCTAGTGAATAACTTGATCCATTCTACACTGTAGCGAGCTGTAAACTAAGCCTTTTTGCCCTCAACTTGCACTTCAAACCCAGCATAGGCCATTTTTGTCATATCGACAGGGGATACAAATCCACTCTGTTCGTCATACGTTTCCGTCATCTCCTTCATCACCTTTGCATTCACTTCATCACGGTGCTCTCTTGATTCGAAGATGATAAAGGAGAACCACACCTCGTCTCCGGTTTCGGCGTTGGCCATCTCGCCAAATGCTCGTGATTTATCCGATCCCATTTCTTGTTGCTTCATGTCGTCGCCCTTGCACTCGAAGTATTGCAATGCACCATGCTTCATCCAGGAGTCACGGCCTTCTTCGGCCATTTTCTTATATTCTTCTGACTTTCCTTTTGGTACTACTAATACAAAGCCATCAACATATTTAGACATCTTATAGATCCTTTCTATACAAGTATTATTTACTCATAAGTTTACCATTTTGGTCTCATGGTTTTGATCGATACGGAAACAACCATCAAGAATATTCTTGAATTGTTTTATATTGCTGGCGCCATTGATGCTGCTGGAGATAGTAGATTAGAAATCTTAGCTCGATGATTTAATTTGTCGGGGGAGCTAGTTTGCAAGTAGTGCAGGATTATCTTTTTGCAGCTCTATGAGCTGGTCTAGATAGGGGGTAAGATACCTAGACATCTCTATCTTTGATCTAAACTTTTCGTCCATTGTCAGCGAGTTCAGCTCTTTAATCTTAAGTCTTAACATTCCTATATTTTTATTCATCTTAATGTCTTGAGAAAACCCTTTAACTTTCATTGGT
>CALKUN010000069.1 GCA_937996675.1 uncultured Candidatus Saccharibacteria bacterium | reverse complement strand
TGTTATCAGGTATAATGAAGATATGAGTAAGATCGTTATAGATGCTCGCTGGATCAAGCAAACGGGCATCGGTCGGTACGTCGAGAACATCCTCGTCGCCGCTGCTGGGCTCAATACCAAGCATGAATTAGTCCTCCTGATTCGCCCTGAAGATAAGGCATCACTTCCCAAGGAACTGCGAAAGCTCGAGCTCATCGAGACGGATGCGGTTTGGTATACGCCGCAAGAGCAGATTCAGCTACCAAAGATCTTGGATGCAGCAAAGCCTGACTTAGTTCACTTCACGCAGTTTAATATTCCACTCCAATATCGCAAGCCATTCGTCGTGAACATTCATGACCTCACGATGTTGAAGTTCAAATCGATCCGCTCAGGCTTTCTCGCGCCTTTTACGTACGGGCTCAAAGACGTTGTTATGCGGCATGTATTGAAGACGGCAATAAATCGTAGTCGAGCTATCTTTGTACTCACTGATTACGTGAAGCAGGACATCAAAAAACGCTATCGTACAGATGAGAAAAAGATGATCCTCACACCCTGCGCGCTCGATGAGGTTCGCGCAAAGCCGATCGTAAGTCTCAAGAAGTTCGGCATCACTAAGCCATATCTCTTGCACGTTGGGAATGCTTTTCCTTGTAAGAATCTTGGACGACTGATCGATGCGTTTGCCAAGCTCAAGGCCGACGATAAATCCTTTGATCACCAATTGATCTTCGTTGGTAAGAAAGATAGCTTCCATGTTGCATTAGAGAAAAAAGCTGCCAAGCTCAAGCTCTCCGACTCAATTATCTTCACCGGTTTTGTGACTGATGCCGAAATGGCTGGCCTGTATCAGAACGCCGCACTCTACGTCCTGCCGGCTCTATCGGAAGGGTTCGGCATTCCAGGGCTTGAAGCTATGAGCTACGGTATACCCGTAGCGAGCTCCAATGCAACTTGTCTGCCAGAGGTGTACGACAAAGCGGCCGAGTTCTTTGATGGCAAAAAAGTTGACGATATTGCTGCGGCGATAAAGCGGGTGATCGATAGCCCAAAGAGACAAGCAGAGCTGAAGAAGCTCGGTAAAGAACGTCTCGAGCACTTCTCGTGGCAAGAGTCTGCCCAAGCGCTTCTTGATGGCTACGATAAAGCTCTCAAAGCTCAAGCTAAGCCGAGCGGCCTACGTCTTCCTCGTATCGGTCGCTAGTTAGTTACTGAAATATTGTCGAGCAGCATCCCACATCTCGGGGTGATTCTGCGTAGTCTTGAGCCAGTACCACCATTCACTTCCCCAGAGGTCAAACTGTTTGATGCGCGTCTCACGGGCATAGGCAACATTATCGGCGAGCTGAGCCGGGTTCATTGATACCTGAGCCTCCTCCCACGACAGATGCTCATTCCCCTTTGGTCCCCAAGCTTCACCCTGGAGCTCGTGGATCGTAACGGTGGTCGGACGATAACTCTCGGTGAGAGCGGCCTTCCACCAATTAAACACACCGCGCTGGGGGTATGTGAAGTAACCAGATGTGCTATTCCACACCTTGCGATACATCGAGAAGCCGTAGTAGTCGGCATTTGGTCCAAGGGTGGGGAAGCCATGCTGGTTGGACTGCGTGAGGATGATCGGATGCTTCGTGTCGACAGACCGAACAGTCTTGAGCTCGTGGGCAAGCTTGGCGTTTGTGAGGTTGACCGCTGGGCACTCACCAAAGGAATGGAGGAGAAACTCATTCTCTAGCTGCCAACTTTCTATTGCCGGAGAGTCTTTGTAGCGTTCGACAACGACACGAAGCATTTTGTTGGCGCGAGTTTCGACTTCATCAGGATTGTTGCGGTCTAGCCAGCTTGGATAGAAGCATTCAGGGTAACGGATAAGCTTCTGACCGATGACGAGCTTGACCTTGGCACCACGCTTGGCGGCTTCTTCGAGCATCCAGTCTGTCTCGCTAAAATCATAGCGATCAGGACCTGGCTCAATGCGGTCCCAGTAGGCGGCCAGGCGGAGGTGTTTCACGCCGAGGTCATCGAGGAGGGAAGTGTAGTTTGCCTTCCAATCTACGCCATAACGCTCGGCTTGTACTTGGCTGAAGCTCACGCCGATGACCTCTGGATCATTTTTGTGCCACTGATCATATCTCCACATGAGTCCGGCACTAACGAGGACAAACGCAGCCAGTGCGGCAAGCGCCCACAAGCCTATCTGCCGAACGAGACGACCTTTTTGCTTAGGGGATTTTACTTCTGACTTCTTAACCATATCGCGGATATTGTATCAGACCGCTCTTTTTTGTAGTTGGAGCAAATGCGAATAAGGTGAAGTCGCAGTCCGCACCCTGCAAATCCCTTTGCTTTCGGGTACAATAGTACTTACGTTAATTGAGTTTTTGTAATGTCGGTTTTGGAGCAGGTGTGAGGCCTGACAGGAGAAAGATCGGGGCCGCTTTTGGTGTTGTCGTGCAGACGATCCAAAGGTCATTTCGCTTTGTGCGCACAAAAACTCTTCAGCCAGCTTGGAGCCATTCAAAAACGATCGCTGGATCAGGTGCAAGACCTGTTGTATCCTTCACCAAGTTCATACACCATCATGTAGCTGTTCGTCCGCACGCTAAGCTGATGGACAGAGGTGGGTGGTATGCCAAATGGCATGGCTGGAAGTGGCATCCTTTTGTGCATGTTGGCGTGCTTCTTCTATTTGTAGCCGGATCCTCGCTCGTTACATTTCGTGCTCTTGGCTCAGGCGATACGAATGTCTGGACGTTCAATACACCAGGTGAGTACACTTACACGAATGGCAAGATAGAGCCGAACAGTAATAATCTTCGTCTGTCCTTGAATGACACCGTGAAAAACTTCACGGTCGCTGGTGGTCAGCTGCAATCCAATAATGTACTCGATGTGACGGCTGACGATACGTACTACTATGTCTCTACCGATCTAGGCATAGACGTAATCCGTCAGGACACTTGGGTAAGGTCGGCGTATGTAACTTCGGGAGGTGGATTCACTTCCTTAGCCTTATCAAGTGGATATTTGTATGCCGGTAAGAATGGCGGTATCTACCGTTGGCAAACAAGTGCATTGGCAAATAATACAGCGCCTGGATCGGCTCGCTACACTACAGCTACTTCGCCTGCATTGGGAAACCAGAATATTTTGCGACTGAGCGCTATTGAGATTGCCAATAAAGTCTATGTAGTAAGCTCGACCTTAACTATGGCTCAGATTATTAAAGATGAGCTGGGAACACCGACTATTGTTAAGGCGACGATAGCGGGTGGTTTTACGAATAATAGTGCTGTATTAACGAGCGACGGATCACTGTATTACGACATGCGCATTAATGGCGGCAGCAATACCGATGGGGCGATTCTGGTAAAGTACAACGCCATAGCACAGGTAGCCGACTGGAACTGGTCTGGAGCTTCTGTTGATTATGGCAGTGATTGGGCGCCTCTACACGGAACGGATATACCGCGAAGGACTTTTACTGGATTAAAGGTCACCGAAGGTACATCTACCGCAAACTCCGGAAACAATACGATATTTGTCGAGACTGAGGATGGCTTAGTGGTTGTCCAGGAGAACAGAACGACACCCCTATCGAGCACTGTAAATACATTCACACACACGGCGAAAGGCCCCAATCTTATTACTGGCTCGACTGCCCAGGGTCGGTTTGATACGTCTGCCATTGCTGCTAATACGGTTGACGGGAATTCGAGCACGTATTATCGAGCTCAGCAGACACTGGCAGAAGACTGGTTGGAATACGACCTTGGCACAAGCAAGACATTCAATTACCTAAAGCAGCTTTTTTGGTATTCCCCGACTTATCATCCGTCGAGCTATGTCATAGAGTCTAGTACGCAGGGCACCTCGGCGAACCTGTCTCCAGGCGCAACAGGTCGTGGACAATGGCCAAATCCATCCTATCCATCTGCAAACGCGATTGATGGCAACTTCGGCAGTACGTATTACACAAATTTTGCTTCAACGGTCGTAGATCCACTCTACGAAATAGATTACGCGAGCCCGCAACAGGTGAGCGGTGTAGACCTTCAATTTTACGATCAAAACTCTGTTGGAAAAAATTATGTACTAGAGGGTAGCAGCACGATCACAACTCCAATTGCTGTCACAGCTGCAACGAGTTCGTCGATTCTAAACAATGATACTGCGAATTTTGGGCCTCTCAAGGCAATCGATAATAATTCTGGCTCACGCTGGATTAGCAATGTAGCTACCAACACTGCGCCGCAATGGCTCCAGTTGGATCTTGGTAGCTCGCAGACGATTGCTGGGCTAGGCTGGGTATCCGAGAGCGGCAATTATACAAAAGATTACTCCATTGACTACAGCACCGACGGAACCAACTGGACGAGTGCGTACGCCACAACGAACAGCAATACCAGCACTGGGTATAGAGCAAAATTTAGCTCTCCTGTGACTGGACGATACGTGAGGCTATACGTTACACAGTCTGGCAATGGCGCAGATATACAGGCAACGAGAGTAGCGGAAATTGAGCCGTACTCATCAATGTTTGAATCAGGCACAGTGAATACACTTGCGACAGTCACGAATAATACGTCACTAGGGAAATTTAGCGATTTCGCAACCACAACCGTTAAGGCGATCCGAGTCAGGGTATCGGCTACACATCTGTCAGGTAGCAACTTTGGTATAAAGGAGATGAAAACGTTTCAAACAACCTTTACTGGAGGAACAGTGAGCCAACTAAAGAGTATTAGCGGTCTAGCTCTTGTGATTGGAAATTGGACTAGTAGTGTCGCTCACGACACGTCATTTGCCAGTAAAACAGCTCGCTTTCTTCGCGTGAGATATACTGGGTATTCGGTCAGTGGACTCATAACGAGTGAGGTCGAGCTGAACAATACATCTCTCCCCGAAAACGTTCCGACTCAAATAAAGAGCAGTACTCTCGATGTAGCAAATAATCGCTATTATTCCGTGCATAATTCTTCTGCGCCAGAAGATGGTAGGGTCATCCGGATAGATGGCGTTAATGTGAATGCTCCAGTCGTCGGGGAGGTGATAAATAAGGCTAACAAGTCGGATCTCATTAGCGATGAATTCTCAGCAGTAAAATACGTCGACTCAAATAGGTTTTTGGCGGGCACTGCGGCCGGCGCCTCCTTCATCGGCAAGCGCTACGCTACCGACCTCCCAACCATTGAGCCAAACAGCCCTTATTCGCCGGCGGCCGTATCAAGTTGGAAAACCTTTACTGAATCTGCCACCAAAAACGGGGGAGAGATTTACTATCAGATCTCGAATGATGGCGGCAGTACTTGGCAGTACTGGAATGGCGCTGCTTGGGTTGATGTATCTGGAGCGACCTACAACACAGCGACGGACATTAACGCAAATATCTCGACCTTTCCGGTGGGCACGAGAAACTTCAAGTGGAGGGCCTTCCTATCAAGCAACGGATCTCAGGCGATTACACTAACCAGCGTAACGCTGGTCATCAATCCAGATGTGACTCCACCAGCCAGTAATGCCTCCGCGATACAAATGTTCCGCTCGAGTGGCGGCGCAGTGATATCGAATAATGCGTGGGTGAATACGCCGACGCCATATTTCAGCTGGACGGCTGGAACGGACGATACGAATCCGGGTGCGACCGGGATCAAGGGTTACTGTCTTTATTTAGGTCAGGACAACACGGCCGACCCGCAGTCGACCAAAGGCCTCCTAGGTGCGAGCCCGCTCAATACAGATGGCGCCTGTGCTTTTGCGGTTAGTGCTACAAATATTAATCTAGCCACGGCAAATATGCTTGGAGCTAGTTTGAGCTCATCCTCGACACCATACTATCTGCGCATCAAGGCACTGGACTACTCGAATAATGTCTTCACCGGTTCTGCCACGAGCTTCCAGTTCCGCTACGACAACACTGCACCGGCATCACCCGGCTTCATATCGGGACCTTCGCAGTTTATAGCGACTCGGGACGTCACGTTGACCTGGCCGTCATCGGGCACAGGATCAATCTCGGATGCGAACTCGGGTGTCTTAGGGCTTCAGTACAAGATTAACGACAGTACATGGTATGGTGCGAGCCACAATGGCGCTCAAGATGAGACAGATTTGCTGTCGAATTCTGGATCGTACCGTACGGATGCAACCTTTGACTACCCAAATCTTATAGAGGGCAACAATATCGTCGCCTTCCGTACGCTCGATGCTGCAGGGAACTTTTCAACGACCTACGCCACAGCGGTCATTAAGATCAATACTGACTCACCGTCTTCGCCGTTATCTGTTCAGGCTACGCCGAGCACAAATACGCAGAACTCCTTCGCATTCAGCTGGTCTCCGCCAGCAAGTTTTGTCGGTTCGGCTGGTGGTTTGCAGTACTGCTATACGGTCAATACGTTACCTACCATCAACACATGCACATTCACGACAGCTGGCGTCACAAATGTAGCTGCGGGACCGTATGCGACTCAACCAGGTCAAAATACTTTTTATGTCGTTGCGAAGGATGAAGCGGGCAATGTTAACTATGATACGTATGCCAGTACGACATTCACCGCCAATACCGCTGCACCGGGCCTTCCGCTCGACCTAGAGATTGCAGATATTTCCACCAAGGCTACGCTCAACTGGAAGGTTGCTGTATCCTGGGCGCCACCTGCCGATGTGGGGGCGGGCGTATCCTCGTATCGCATATATCGCTCGACAAACAACTCTACTTTTACGCAGGTGGCCTCAACAGCAGGTGCTAGTTATGTCGACGCCAATCTCTCCCAACAAGTCTATTACTATCGCGTGCGAGCCTGTGATAGCGCTAATAACTGCGGTGCTAATAGCTCAGTAGTTTCCATGCTGCCGACAGGAAAGTTTACCGAGCCAGCCGCCTTGGTGAGTACGCCAACCGTCACAAATATCACGACAAAGCGTGCGGTGATCTCGTGGTCAACGAATCGCGAAAGTGACTCGAAGATTGCTATCGGCAAGGCTGCTGGTCAGTATAGTCCGTCCGAGATAAGTAGCTCAGCTCAAGTCACGTCACACGTCGTGAGCCTCGATAATCTTGATGCTGGCACGACCTATTATATGCTGGCACGATGGACTGACGAGGATGGCAATACCGGTGTTTCAGATGAGTTTAGCTTCCAGACTGCCCCAGCCCCAGTTCTCAAAGAGGTGAATACCCTCAAGGCAGGCCTTACCAACGCGATTATTCAGTTTACCGTGAAGGACGCTACGAAGGTAGACCTAAACTTTGGTAAGTCGGAAGACTTTGGTGGCGTGAAGACCACCAACACATCAGCCAGTGAGTCTACGTACGAAGTTGAGCTGGCTGGACTTGATGATGGCGTGAAATATTTCTACAAGATCACCATGTATGACTCGGAGGGAGGTAAATACCAGAGCAGCATTTTCTCTCTAGATCGGAAGAGCAC
>CALKUN010000068.1 GCA_937996675.1 uncultured Candidatus Saccharibacteria bacterium | reverse complement strand
TGCGCGACACGAGCTGAGTCTTGCCGACGCGCGGTGGGACGCACACCACAAGCCGCGCCTGCTCGCCCCTCTCAAGCGCGAAAGTCGCTTGCTCTAATTTGGCGATTATCAGCCGGGTGACGGGGCGCAGGCGGAATCGCTTGCCGCCGGCCTTAACCATTTGGGCGAACGCTGCCAGGCTCTCACGAGCTCGTGCGTATCGAGGGTCAGGCGTATCAGCCGCAACTTGCTCTGCTAACTGCTCGGGCGTTACCTCGACAGCATAGCGCTCCGCAAGCTCCTGTCGTGCGCCCTGTAGACGACTGCTGTACTCCTCACCACCCGGCGACAGCGCAAATAGCCAGTCTAGCCACTCGCCTAGGGTGCGCTCGACTGCGGGATGCACCTGATTCGCTCGATAGCGGTAGTCAGGATTCTTGTGCTTGCGCGAGGCGGACTCGTAGGCCCTGGCAGCCAGACACGCTAGATCGCCTGCATCGTGCGTCGGGAGCTGTTCCAGGGCTAGCTGGTCGGCTAGCTTGCGGGCGATGTCAGCGGGCTTGCCCGAAGCGATCAGGGTGGGTTCTACGTAAGTGTCAGCCAGTGAGGGCGCACCAACAGTCGGGTCCGCGACAGTCATGCGGGTGCTTTGTGGCCGGCTGCCCATGATCGGTGACAGATCGCTCTTTGTGGCGGGTTAGTGTGGACGCATACCGAAGCGCAGCCGCCAACATCTTACGAGCAGTGTTGAGACAATCCATACAGTGACGTACAGTGACACCACTTGAGGTTGTCTCGGCGCATTCCTTGTCTTTACAGCAACATGCACAAATCATAGCCACACGCTCCTTACTTAGAGTTTAGCAGGTGCAAAGCGACTTGCACGTCGAAATAGCGATCTGCACCGCGGTGTCTCTTTTTTGTGGACAAGCCGGCGATCGGTGATATGGTTGATCTCAGGAGGCGATGACGATGTCAACCAAGTTCAAGAACGGGCGGTACAAATTCAAAAAGACTGGCACCCTCTACTACGCTCGGCTGTCTGGCTCCTTCGTCATGGTTTGGAAGGGTGAGAAGCCCACCTATACCGCCTACTGTGGCAGCTTCGAGATTGAGCGCTTCCTCAATGAACACGAGAAGGTGTAACGATGACCAGCAAAACTATCAGCGTCGGCGGTGATGTGGGCAGCAACGGATTACGCTTCTCTGTGTCGGTGCAGTGGAACAAGATCGGCTTCATGCAGTCGCGTCGATTCCTCTGCGTCAAGGTAGGCGCGTTTGAGGTTTACCACGAGGAGTTCAACGAGCCCAATCGCCGCGTGGCCTGCAGCATCTTGACCGCAATGCTCGCCACCTCAGAGCCCGACCTCTGCAAGTACCTCACCCGCGCGCTGATGGAGGTGGAGCTGTGAGCTACACACCTAAGACCTGGACGAGCCTTTATACACCAGCTAAGCCTGAGCCCTCACCCAATCACCCAGCCTACGCAGCAACTCCAGGCCCGCGTCGTCTAGAGGGTGAGCACCACCGGGTAGTAGCTCGCAAGATCGGCGCAGCTAGTCCTCTGCTGCCTAGCGAAGGGAGCGAACATTACTGGCAGCGCATAGGTGGACGCTATCTAGACACTTACATTGAGGCGCGGCGTGAGGCTTACCGGGTGGCGTTAAAGCGAGAGCACGAGCACGTCGCGAACGTCCTGCGCGAGCAGGCTTCACTAGACAATATCTGCCGAGGAATGGACGATGACTAGCGCCTACATCCCCTCCCACATCACCGACGTTCTAGGCAAAACGCTGCCAGTCGCTTACACTTGGCCCGACGGTAGCTGGGAGTGCCCGCACTGCGCCTACGGCTACGATCCTTCCCGCGGCCCGTGTAAGGGTCGGGCGATGGGCTACCGTACTGACTGCACTTCAGACGAGCTGCCCGTCGAGCAGCGCGGCATCCACTGCCAGAATCCCGCCTGCTTCGCCAACCCTCACTATCCCGTCGAGGATGCCCGAGCTCGCCTAGCTGAACAGGCACGAC
>CALKUN010000067.1 GCA_937996675.1 uncultured Candidatus Saccharibacteria bacterium | reverse complement strand
AGGTCCGCGCCGTTGAGGTTCGCGCATCTGAGGTTCGCGCCGCTGAGGTCCGCGCCGCTGAGGTCCGCGCCGCTGCTAATTGCGAGGAGCAAAGCAGCTTTGACAGTATTAACAGCCGCTTCAAAAAGAACTTTGCCGCAAAACCTCAGAATCTTTGTAGTTGTCATATTTACTTCGGTATTCATTCGATCCTCCTAACTAAAGCCTAGCACCTGCAAAGCGACTTGCACGCATAATTCACTCAACCGTCCAAACCTTGATCCGTCCCACTAATGGGCTACATCGACGATCAATTTCCCCTCACCGACGAGCCGACTAACTTCCTCGCCGTGATGGCCAAACACCTCGCCAACGGCGTGCCGACCTCCTCATGGGTTAGTCTGGTCAACGTGGGCCTGAGCCTGACGCACTTCGTCAGCGAAACCTTCACCACCGGCTCTAACCTAGTGCGCGGTGTCATCCGGGGCATGTTCGTTGACACGATCCTCACTGACGCGCAAGCCGCGCCGGACGCTGCTTCCCTTGCGACCGTGACCGCGAACGCTGCAGACTTCGCGCTGAGCCAGTACCAAGAGAGCCTGCAGCCGGCTACCTTCGCGATTCTCAGGGTGCAGCTCACTTCGACGAGTACCGCGCCGAGCTACAGCTTTGTCGCAGGGAGCGTCATTGTCGGGAATCCGCAGGGCACCCTGCTCTACACCCTCTACGCGCCTCTACAGCTCAAGCCAGGCGGGAAAGTCATCGGGCTTTTTATCGCCAGCTCTCCCGGTTCTGCCTACAACCTGGCGACAAACGCGACGATAGAGCTCAAGACTACATTTGTCGGCGTTAGCGTGGCGCTCCCTGCCTCGGGTCTCTACATGGCTCCTTTCGGCAGTGGTGATGCTGCGGTACGCGTCGAACTCGCCGAGATCGCAGGTATCACTGAAGTAACTTTCAGGATCGTAGCACTCACGCCAAGTAAGCCGGACACAACGATCGTCACGAGCACGGTCGGCACTGTCATGTCTATCGACGTGAGCATGCGGACCGACGGCGCTACGATGCCGCTCGCAACAGCTAATGAAGTGGCTACAGTGCTCGCCGCAAGTTCACTGTTTGCCGGGGCGGAGATCCCCTACGGCACTACGGGCATGGGCGTCATGTCTGCTGTCGGACTCGGACTTATGCCGCTAGCGACTACTCCGATCCAGGTCGCGGGGCAGAATACCGAGCTCGCTGTGCAGCTCATGCCCCGCTGCATCGCCAAGTGGGACGCCACCGACGTAGGCAACGGCACAGACGATGCCCTCTATTATTGGACGACGAAAGCGCCAGCGGGCTACACCGCCTCCCCTGTTTCCCAGGTTCAGGTGCTCAACATCACCAAGCCTGACGGCACGATCGCGGGTGGCTACGTCACTATCTTGGTCTCTGGGCTCCTAGGCCCACTGTCCGCAGACGACCTAGCAGCGGTGCGTGCCAACATGGTAAACCCGCGCAAGAACGCAGCGTTCACCGTGCTCAACGTCGTCAACACCGTCGCCCACAACATCACGGTGACTGCGACCGTGACCTACACGCTAGCGAGCAAGCTGGTAGACGCTGACATTGCGAGCGCAATTGCCGCGTCGCTGCTCAATCTACAGTCCCTGTTAAGCATGGGAGTGCAGACGATAGACCCCAGCCGTATTGAGGGCTTCATCGTCGCTGCTAGCACGGCTATCACCGTGGTAGTGCTGAGCGCGCCGGCTGCGCCCGTGACGTTGGCGTGGAATGAACGCGCTGTGTTCGTGATGTCGGCTATGGTGTACGTTGCTGTGTAGCGATGGGCCATGTGTGGCCTGGCGTGTCGGGTGGCGAGCACGAAGCAAAGCGTTTTGCACTAACTAATCCGAGGTCCGCTCAGCTTTTGGCGGCAGGTAGTACAGGCGCTCCTCTCGTGTGATAGCTCCTCTGCGCTTGCTCGTCGGGCTGTTGCTGGCGTTCTGGCTTAAGTGCTCTTTTCGCCAGACTATTCGCAGGTCTCCCAGGCCGCGATCGGCTATGTCGTCGCAACCGTCGCGCGACAGCTCTGAAATGAAGGTCGGGCCTGATCGTCGAGCTACCCAGCGCCAAAACACATCGTGGTAGAAGGGCTCACCGTCATAAGAGGTAGTGCCAGCATAAGGAGGGTCACAGTAGCAGAGCACAGCATCGGTCAACGTCGTTCCCAGAT
>CALKUN010000066.1 GCA_937996675.1 uncultured Candidatus Saccharibacteria bacterium | reverse complement strand
CCCATACACGCCGGTCTTTGCCATACTCTTACGACGTCGCCCCGACGACAACATCGCTTGCGCTGCCTTGCTGTCGTGCTTTGCCCCGACGACGCCGACGTTGACATGCACGGGCGTATTGAACATTGCATACTGCGCGGCCTGGATGTAGAAGACCTCGTCGCGAAAAGCTCGACGCTTCTCTTCATTGCCGCCGAAGTAGTCGACGCCGACATCGGGGTACTTGCTGGCCTCGGCGATGGCGTTAGCTTCTCTGTCAAACATCCCCCGCACCGACGACTCCATCACGCCGCCGATGCGACGAAACCACGTCTTTGCAGCGACGGTGACGGCAAGGTCGGACCAAAAGTCTGGAGCCTCGACGTCAGTCTCGTAGACGATCGCGCCGTCTTCGCCCACGATACGAACGTGCCGTCGCGTCCAGGTGAAGAGTTCCGCCGGGTGTTGGCCGGGCTTCAGTGACTTGGTAAAATAGCGCTCAAAAGCGAGCCCACTAAGCTGTTTGGATGTAGACACGTAGATGTAACCTCTTGTAGACTGCGCGAGCATCGCCACGTCGTCACGACGACGTCGACCTCGCTTGGGAGTGATAAGGTAGCCGAGGCCGCAGAAGAAGTCAAGGCTTTAGTAGGCAGCGAATAAGGCTTGACGGCGTCGCGATGTCGTGGCAGTATGGCACGAGGTTGAAAGGAGAAACCATATGAGCCTACATAGCATGACATGGTCGCCTACACGACGCTACAGCGCCGTCGCCGTCTTCTCACAGGACCTGGAGCGCGTCGTCCTGATACACAAGCTGCGCCCAGCGTGGCAGACTGGGAAGGCGAACTTTCCTGGCGGCAAAGTCGAGCTGAAGGATTGGCCGATGCCAGATCACTCCCTCGACGAAAGCCCTGATTACTTCGGTGCCGTCGAGGACGCATACCGTCGCTGCGCCGCCCGCGAACTCCAAGAAGAGACCGGCCTCGTCGTCCCCGCCTCGTCGCTGACGCTGTTCTGCACGCTGCGATTTCGCAGTCGTGAGGGCGACGCCGCTGAGTGTCAGTTCTTTTGCTGCCGAGGTGACGTCGAGGCGGCGAGGACGATAGAGCAAGAGAGAGTGTTTATCGACGCTAGCGACTCGATACAACAGGGCTACGACGCCATCTACGACACATTCCGCAACGAGGATAGTACCAAGACGGCACCTACGCAGACTAAAGAATGCCCTTACCTTGCCGCCTGCATCAATATCCCCTCGATGTCAAACCTACCCTGGCTGACCGCGATGGCGAGGCAGATGCTGCGAGGCGACGGCAGTGACTCGACGCCGCCCTTCGTCGTATACGAAGCGGGGACGTTATGAATCCTCGGATCAATATTCCTCAGCATGTGCTCGACAAGCATCGGCCGAATTCTCTGGTCGTTGCCGATCGTATCGACATGAGCGAGCGTCCACTACGCACAGTACAACTGTACTCTGGTGCAATCAGCGTTGACTACATTGCACACATGTTTGAGTGTGGCGCACACAAACATCACTTTCGTAAGTGGTTTGCTGAAGTCAGCGAAACGATACCGGAAGTTACACAGTGTCCTCGATGTGGTAGCGATGCACAGGCACTCACACTCAAATACCAGTGGGAGCGTCTTGACTCACAGGATTTCTGCCGAGGCTGCGGGGTTATTTGGAATCGAGCAAAGCAGAGTGCTGCGCACAAAGCAAACTGTCCATATGAGAAGCTCAAGCCGAGGTCACATGCCTAAACTCTACCTCGTCGGCGGCGCCGTCCGCGACATGCTGCTACGACGCCCTACAAAAGACCATGACTACCTCTACGTCGGCGCCACCGAGGACGACGTCACGACGAGGTGGCCGACGGCGCAGCGTGTGGGACAGGCGTTCCCTGTCTTCCTCGTAAGCGATCCCGCCAACAATATCGTCGGCGAGGTTGCCCTAGCTCGCAGGGAGCGCAAGACAGGGCCGGGCCATAGCGGCTTCGCCGTCGAGTTCGGACCTGAGGTCACGCTCGCCGATGATCTCAAGAGGCGTGATCTGACGATCAATGCGATGGCGCTGGACTTGGGCGACAACGCGCTCATCGACTACTACGGCGGCCTCGCCGATCTCAATGCTAAGCGACTGCGGTACACATCTGACGCTTTCACAGAGGACCCACTCCGCGTCTATCGCCTCGCCCGATTCGCCGCCGAACTCGGCTTCGTCGTCGCAGATGAAACAATTGAGCTCTGCCGTTGCATACCCAAGCACGAGATCGCCGGGCTGTCGCGAGAGCGCGTCCGTGTCGAGATGCTGAGAGCACTGGCGTCGCCGCAGCCGCAGCACTTCTTTGAAGTGCTGCGCTCTATAAATCACCTCGACGTTCACTTCGACGAGGTTGCCGCGCTGTCCAGCGTGCCCGCAGGGCCGCCGCAGCATCACGACGAGGGCGACGCCTTCGTCCACACGATGATGGTGCTGAGCGAAGCGGCGAAGCTCAGCTCATCGCCCTACGTCCGCTTCGCCGCACTCTGCCACGACCTCGGCAAGGCGCTCACCGATCGACAGTTGCTGCCGCGCCACCTCGGCCACGAGGACGCCGGCCAGGTGCCCGTCGAGGTGCTGTGTGCCCGTCTCGGCCTTGGCAAAGACTACGTGCGGGCAGCGCTGCTCGGATGCACCGAGCACCTCAACGTACATCGCTTCGCCGAGATGAAGAACACGCGCAAGGTCGACGTCATCACAGCAGCGGATCGGACCATGCTGAAGGCTGAGGGTCTCGCGGACGTCGCCGAAGCGGATGGTCTCGGTAGGGTGCCGTCGAAGTCAAGTGACGGCCCGGCTCTATTGCGTCGGTTGGCTCCCATCGTCCGTGACGCTGAGATCGGCGCGATCCCTGAGTCGCTCGTCGGTGCCGACATCGGCCTTCACATCCGCGCCGTCAGGGCGACGGCGATAGCTAAGCATCTGAAAGGAGAAGTATAGTGTACACAATTGAACAGATCAAAGAAGCCTTCAGAAGCTGCTTTCACAAATCGGGCGAGCATTGGTTTCCGGGTGCTCGTCCTGGCGATGCCGACGAAGAGCAAGAAGCAGAAGATAAGACAACTGCGGCGTGGGAAGACTTCGTTAAGTGCCTCAGAGGAGCAGCCAATGGATCGTAGCACAGTTGACGCCTGTACGATCCTGCTCGTCAACGCGGGCAGCCACGCCTACGGCACCTCGACGCCGACCAGTGATCGCGATATCCGCGGCATCATGATCCCGCCCGCCGACTACATCCTGGGCATGCGCCGCGTCGACCAATACCAAGAGGTCGGCATGGCAGCGACGGAGACGACACCAGAACGTCCCGACCTCGTCATCTACGAGCTGCGGAAGTACCTCGTCCTCGCCGCCGACGCTAATCCGAACATCCTAGAGCTTCTCTTCGTCGACGACAGCGACGTACTTGCAACCACCAAAGTTGGCGACAAGCTGCGCGCACACCGTCACCTCTTCCTCTCAAAGAAGGCGAAGCACACCTTCTCGGGTTATGCGATGAGCCAGCTCAAGCGCATCGAGTCGCACCGCCGCTGGCTGCTGAACCCGCCGACGGCGCCGCCCTGTCGCCAAGACTTCGGGCTGCCCGAGCGGACTGTGATCCCGAAAGACCAGCTCGCCGCCGCCGAGGCGCTCGTCAGAAAGCAGGTAGAGGCGTGGGAGAACGTACTGCCTACATACGGCGTCGACGTCATCGACCCTGCCGCCGCGATACAGATGCGCGAGCTCCTCATCGCGGCCTTGACGGAGATGCGGCTGGCGACCGACGAGGATCGCTTCTTGGCGGCGGCGCGGCATGTCGGCCTCGACGACAACTTCCTCGACCTTCTCGACCGTGAGCGCCGCTACGTCCAGAAGAAGCGCGAGTGGGATGCTTTCCGACAGTGGTGTGAGGGTCGTAATGAAGCGCGAGCAGAGTTAGAACGAAAGCACGGCTTTGACACCAAGAATGCGATGCACCTTGTACGTCTCAAGAAAATGGCACTTGAGATCGGAAAATTCGGCGAAGTACGAGTCTTTCGCGACGATGCCGCCGAATTGTTGGCGATACGCAACGGCGCTTGGTCGCACACGCATTTGATGCAGTGGAGCAAGGATCAAGACGATGTGATTGATGCAGTATACGAAGCGTCGACGCTGCCGAAGCAGCCTGATCACGACGCCATCAATGCGCTATGTGTGGAGATTATTGAGGCTGAGCTACAGCGACGTAGAAGTAAGGCTAGCTGAGAGCGACGCCGTCATTCCCGACAACACTGGCGAACCGAACGGGCT
>CALKUN010000065.1 GCA_937996675.1 uncultured Candidatus Saccharibacteria bacterium | reverse complement strand
CTGTTTGGAGAGACGGATGCGGTCGTGGTGACCAAGATCCGGCAGGCGTTAGCTGCAGGTCTCAAGCCGGTCTTATGCGTGGGTGAAACTTTGGCAGAGCGTGAAGGCAATATCACGGAGGTCGTCATTGAGCGGCAACTCAACGCGGTGTTGAGTGCGCTGGAGCCAGAGCAGCTTGCCGAGTTGATCGTGGCGTATGAACCGGTCTGGGCTATAGGTACGGGTGAAAATGCCGAGCCAAAAGCCGTAGCTGAGATACTCGCAGTCATTCGTGGCTGGTTTGCCACCAAGTATTCTAAGGCTACCTCTGAAGCCATGCCCATTCTTTATGGCGGAAGCGTAAAAGGTGCAAACGCTAAAATGTATCTCGATCTCGCCGACTGCAATGGATGTCTCGTGGGTGGAGCAAGCACCAACTATAAAGACTTTGCCAAGATCGTTGACGCCGCCAATTAGGTTGTAAATACGCTCTCATATCTGTAAACTTCTTGAAGAAGTAAGGAGAAACACATGTCACTCAAAAACGTCGGAATTGGCGATAATGCCCCCGAAATCGTCAACGTAATTATCGAGACCTCACGTCGCTCGCACAACAAGTACGAGATGGACAAGGATACTGGTGTGATCTTCCTCGACCGCGTGCAGCAGACGTTTCTCAACAACTCCGATGGCGGTGACTATGGTATGGTCCCGGGTACACTTGGGGAAGATGGTGACGCACTTGATGCAATTCTCCTCATCAACGAGAGTGTTCCATCTGGCATCGTCGTGCGGTGCCGCGTGCTTGGTTACATGAAAATGGTTGATGACGGTGAGAATGATGAGAAGTTGATCGTAGTCGCTGACGATGATGAATTCTACCGACACTACCAAGACATTACGGACGTCCCTGAGCACTGGAAGAAAGCCGTCCAGCATAGCTTTGAGCACTACAAGGATCTTAAAGGTAAGAAGGTTGAGATCAACGGATGGGCTAACAAGGCTGAAGCACTCGAGCTGATCAAGCGCTCACTTATCTAGAGGCTCACGCTTCATACTATAAAAGCCACTCACGAGAGTGGCTTTTATAGTATGAAGACCCGCCTTATCCCGCGGCGATAAACTTCAAGCTTTGGACGGCTTTGAGAAGCTCGGCGTAGATCGCGCTGGTATCATCACTGACCGTTCCGGCTGAGAATGCTGCTATTGCTGCGTCACGCTGAGCGGCATAGCTGGCGTCCCCGCTGGATTGCAATGTGGCGAGTGTGGACCACTGTTTGTCGCGGATAGCGTGTCGGCCAGAGAGGATGACAGACTTACCGCCTATTGTACCGGCCATGATTGTGATGGCCGATGGCTCGTAGCGACCTGCGGTTGGCTGGGTGAGGTAGGTGAAGCCTCGTAGGCTGGCGTCTTGGGTCTGGACAAAACTTAGATTGATTCGACCCTGGTCATTGTTGGCAGTTGGGTTGGCGAGGCTGGCGGCCGATCCAAGAGTTTCGGCAGTGAGGGTGCTGGTGGAGGCAAACCAAGCTTGTTTTTGTGTAGCAGTGAGAGCCGGTGTAGCTTGGTTGGCCTTGAGCCACTCATTTGCATCCATTACGGCAAGGAAGTTTGACGAAGACACGTTCGTGTTTCCGGTCGATAGCGGCGAGAAGCCGGACTTGAGTGCCGTGATAAGTACTGTGCCAGCCCAAGGGTACGAAGGCGATGATGGCGAGGTGGTAAAGCTCGCATTCCATCCGATTGGCGCAGTGACGGTCATGTCAAAAGTCAGGGTAGTCGTGCTGCTTTTCAGGAAGAAACGGGTCGTCTGGTCTCGCGTGACGGAAGGCTCTGCTGAGGGCTTTGGAGTAGCGCTGACACTCGGTGTGGGGGTAGCGGCAGATTTCTTGGTACCGCTCAGGGCGATGAGAGGCACGGCCCCGATGAGGATGAGGAAAATGACTGCTCCAGCGATGATCATTATGAGTCGTTTCTTTTGGGCATCTCCAGGAGAGTCATCAAGCTGGGGTCGGATTGGTGGCGTATTGGGGGGAGTTGCAGCACCGGTAGGAGGCGGGGAGGACAGCGGGAGAGATTCTTTGGTAGCCATAAGTAGTATTATACAGGCCAAACTTATAAAAACTATCGTTCGTACGCCTTTCGGCTTTACCCTTTGCACGCTAAAATAGAATGATATGACTACGACAAATCCTCTTCTGGCCGAGCTCAATGATGCCCAGCGCGATGGTGTCCTGACCGTTGATGGTCCAGTCTTGATGCTGGCTGGTGCTGGAAGTGGGAAGACCAAGACGCTCACTCATCGCATCGCTTATCTTGTGACCGATAAGAAAGTCCATCCGACTAATATCCTAGCCGTGACCTTCACGAATAAAGCCGCGACTGAAATGCGTATGCGTATCAATCATCTGCTCGGCCGCGCTTCAGATGACAAGAGCTACTTGCCATTTCTTGGCACTTTTCACGCGATCGGCGTCCGTATCTTACGTCGAGAGGCAGTGCATCTCGGCTATCCATCAAGCTTCGTGATCTACGATGAGGCAGATGCTCAGGCGGTCGTGAAGCTGGTCTGTAAGGATCTCGGCATTGAGGAAAAAGTCTTTACGCCGCAGTCGATGCGTGGGCTGATCTCGAGTGCTAAGAACGAGCTCCTTAATCCAAGCCAGTATGCTCGTCTCGCTCAGGGTCAGGCACAGGAGACAGCTGCTCGTATCTACCCCGAGTACCAGAAGCGCTTGCTGACTCAGGGTGCGATGGACTTTGACGACATCATCATGCAGACGGCGATGCTCTTTGAGAACAACCCGGACGTACTCAAGCGCTATCAGACTCAGTTCCAATACATCCTCGTCGACGAGTATCAGGACACCAACCATGCTCAGTACCGCATGATCGCTTTGCTTGCTGCCGGCCATCAGAATGTTTGCGTCGTCGGGGATGACTGGCAGTCGATCTACTCGTGGCGCGGTGCAAACTATGAGAATATCTTGAATTTTGAAGCTGACTATCCGTCCGCCAAGGTCATCAAGCTCGAGCAAAATTATCGTAGCACCCAACACATCCTCGATGCGGCTCACTCGGTTATTAGTAAGAATACGATCCGGACTGACAAGCAACTCTTCACGGAAAAGGGCGCGGGCGAGAAGTTGGTCATCCAGCAGGTCTCAGATGAGCAGGCCGAGGGACAGTTTGTGATTCAGACGATCGATAAGCTCGTGTCAGACAATGGCTACAAATATTCGGAATGTGCTGTCCTCTATCGCACCAATGCCCAATCTCGATCACTTGAAGAATCATTCTTACGCTACAATACTCCCTATCAAATCGTCGGTGGGTTGCGATTCTACGAGCGCAAGGAGATCAAGGACACGTTATGCTACTTGCGCTTTGTAGCAAATCCGCAAGACAGCATTAGCTGGCGTCGAATTGTGAATGTGCCAGCTCGCGGCCTGGGTGATAAGTCGCTCGCCGTGATCACCGACTACGCCACGGCCCGTGATTGGGATCTTCTCACAGCCTGCGGTGATGCTGACGCCATCGAGGGCCTCACGCCAAAAGCCAAGGCCGCCTTCAAGGACTTTGCGATTATGATCAACGACTTCCGTGAGTCAGCCGAGCGCCTGCCGGTAGCCGAACTGGCTGAGCTGATCCTCAAGAAGGCTGGCTATCTCGACTCTCTGAACGACGGTTCATTAACGGCCGGTGATCGCATCGAAAATGTCCAAGAGTTTTTGGGCGTGGCTCGAGGCTTTGGCACGACAGCCCTAGAGGAGTTCCTCAGTGATATCTCGCTCGTAACCGACTTGGACAGTTGGGACAATGCCAACGATGCCGTCACAATGATGACCTTGCATGCAGCCAAGGGGTTGGAGTTTAAGGCCGTCTTCATGATCGGTGTAGAGGAGGGGATATTCCCTCACTCTCGTACTCTTTTCGAGCCGACCGAGCTCGAGGAAGAACGCCGACTATGTTACGTCGGGATGACTCGCGCACGTGAGCGACTCTACATCACGCACGCCACACAGCGACTCTTGTATGGTTCAACGCAACGTAATCCCATCTCCCGCTTTGTGATGGAGATCCCGCCGGAGTATTCTGAGACGGGTATGGTGTCTGGATCGTTGCGTCTCGGTAATAGCGGCTTTGGGACGCAGAGCCCAGCCCAGCAGGAACGCAATTCATTTCGCAGTGATCCATTCCCCGACGATAATCATATTGAGCTCAATGGGGGAGACACCGTCGAGCACCCCAATTTTGGTACTGGCAAAGTGATCGCAATCGAGGGAGATGATGTGCAGGTATTGTTTGAGAAGGCCGGCATCAAGCGTCTCAACATTGCTTTTGCGCCGATACGCAAAGTCACATAACTATAATGAAATACCCACTCGCCTGAAGAGACGAGTGGGTGGAGAGTTACGTGAGATAGGGATGACGGAAGGTCATTGCTGCCAAGACGCCACTCCCGAGGGCATAAAGACCCAATCCGACGGTGACGAGGCCAAGATCGTGCGGTTGAGACGAATGGTATGACCAAAGGGCCGTAGAGGCGGCTATGATCAGCGCCGCGCCGACACAGAGGTAGTGGGTGATGCGCTGTCGCGCGCGTGGATTTCCCATCCATTCGCGGTAGTACTCAAGGCCGGTCAGAACAACCAGCATGGATACGCCCCAGAGGAATCCCGAGAAGAGAAGAAGGAGGAAGAGGCTCCTCAAGGGGTCCGCATGATTGCGCCTGATCTCATCAAACGGGAGGTCGAAGACGACGAACGCCACCAGTACGCCAGACAGATAGAACGGTAGTCCAACGATGCAGGCGACTGCTCCTGAGATGATTCGGGACAGCAGGCTTCGCTTGGGCTGGGAACGGAGCGATGGAAAAGGTGGGTACATACTAGTGCCTTTCTGCGGCAGTAGGTTTAGCATACTATATCATTTTTATAAGGTTTGGTCAATAATTAAATGATCCCGCCAACTGTCATGGTTGGCGGGATACGTGGCGATCCTCAGTGGGAATCTTCGGTAGTGGTGTCATACTCGGACGGGTTATTGCCCGTGTCTCCGGCTCTCGAGCCAAGCGTGGTGCAGCTGGCAGAGAGGGCGCCAAAGAGTACGAAGCAAATCAGGAGCGTGTAGAAGGCGCGGTTTGTCAGTTGCTTGATCGCGCTGAAGTAGCTCCCACTGTGCGTCGACTGCCAGGCCCATGGCATGACCAGGCAGTTGAAGAGCACTAGTGATGACAGGAGGAGTACGGCTCCTCGGATTGAGTTGTCCGGGACTACCACTGCCAGCGCGCAGGCGTAGAGGAACGAGACTCCGCTTAGCATCCAGAAGACCGGGCCGGACATGAGCACGTAGATGGACGATGCGAATGCCCGGAAGGTCATGAGCTGTAGCGGTGGCAGGTCGTCCATCCGATCGACGCGGGTGTGTGACATATCTCCTCCTGGAGGTACGGGGAATGGCTCATATTAAATCATACCTGGAGGCACCCGACAACTCCTTGCTAGAAATATATTGACAAATGCTTGTATCGGTGCTATGATGAGTGGATTTTTGGAATCGCCATTATCCATACAACAGAAGGTATAGGTGAAACCTATGAACACCCTGACGACCACCGTCACGACGCCACGTACACTGATGGCGATGACGCGTGACACATTGACTCGCCCGCTGCTGATGGCTCTCATCACGAGCGCAAACCGCTACGAATGGACCTCGGCCGCGCGGATTGAGGAGCTCGTCGAGCTGTTGAGCGATCCCGTCAACATGCGCAAGTTCATGTACTACGCACTCCCCACGGAGCGCGAACGAGTGCTGACCATGCACATGTACGGGCTCGCCGGCTGCATTCTCGAGCCGCACGAACTTGCTGAGTTCATGACACGCAAGCCGGACACTCAGGTGACCGAGTCCATGTTGCCTCGACTGGAGCTGCTCATCCGTGAGCATCTCAGTGTCGTATTCGGCATGACGGCCGAGCGCCTCGACGAAGTCTCGCAAGACTTCTTGGCCTGCCTGGACCTCGAGGACCGGACGCGTCTGGCGCTCTACCGACTTGAGGTCCGACAGATCTCGCAGCTCACGGCACTCACGTTGAGTGAGTTTCGTGCACTCG
>CALKUN010000064.1 GCA_937996675.1 uncultured Candidatus Saccharibacteria bacterium | reverse complement strand
ACCACCAAAGGGTTCAGCTGAGTGGCGGACCGATCGAGCCACTGCATCGACCATGTCGAGCCGGTAGTCATGGAGCATCGAGATCTCATCGATAATCAATACGTCAGTTGAAGCGATCGTGTCTCGACGAGACTGCGATAGCCCTTCGGCAAAACGAGGAGGCAGCGTACGATGAATGCCGATACCGGCCCACGAATGAATGGTCGAACCGTTAAGATGCGTAGCGGCCAGGCCAGTCGTGGCCGTCACGGCAACCTTCTTGCCTTCACGCTTAGCCTCACGTATGAATCGATTGAGTACGTAGGTTTTACCAGATCCGGCAGCACCGGTGAGTAAGACCGATTCTCCGGCAAGCATAATTTCGAGGGCAAGTGACTGCTTCATAGACTCATTATTATACACGGACTTATTCGTACTATGTATGGTTATGATCTAGACTTTATTCATGAGTTAGGCTAATCTAATGTAACCTAAATCTGCACCCCTAGGAGCTTTCGTGAAGTACCTCAAAGAGTTTCTCATGAAGATCTACCTCAACCACACCTCGCGCCTGGGACATGAACCGGGAGCCGTGGATGTGTCCACCATGAACCCGGGGCAGCCATTCACGGCTACGCCAAACTTTCGCTACTTCGCCAAAGGTCGGCCCTGCTGGCTCCCGATCAACCCAGAACCCAAGCTAGGTGACGGTACAGGCACCTGGCCGGTCACGAGGAATTGGCCGTGTGAGTTTTATAGCCTGCACCTCCCGCTCTACGGACTGGCCGGATTATCCTGGCGGTATCGCTCGGGCGACAAGCTGCAGGTCGTCGGACAGGTACGCGGACCAGTCATCACCAATGACATCGGCGTGACATCCAACATCTGGGATGTCGTACTCATCCCGTACGGCCGCGTCGTACGTAACGCCGAGAATCTGGCAGATTTTGACGACGACGGTATACCGCTTGGGTTCGTGCCTGACCTGTGGCTGGGAAACACCGGCTGGCACGACATCCCCTACAGATGGCCCCTTTAGTACCGAGCGACCAGCGGATCACCCCCGCTGGTCGCAATTATGTAGAGTGGCGAGTCTAGCCAGACCTCCCTATAATAAGCATATGTGGTTTGCACCCCTCATCTTGCTGGCTGGCGGATTCATCGCCGGCATTATGAACTCCGTCGCTGGCGGGGGTTCACTTTTTATTTACCCGATTTTAATTGCACTCGGCATTCCCCCTATCGTGGCTAATGCTACGACAGGTGCCGCCGTCCTGCCTGGCTCACTTAGCTCAGCCTATGGTTACCGTAAGCATCTGCGCAAACTCCCTGTTCGCTACTGGCTCATCATCTTACCAAGTATCATTGGGGGAATTATTGGTGCCGTAGCTCTCCGGAACACGAGCGATCAAGACTTCTCTCGCATCGTACCTTGGTTTCTCTTGCTCGGAGTGAGCCTAATCATCGCCCAGCCACGTCTCGTCAAGTGGGCTCGAAAAAAGCGCGGTCACAACAAACGCAACGCTATGCGCACGCTGTTTTGGTTGGCGACTGGAGCGTCCCTCATATCTATTTATGGTGGCTACTTTGGTGCCGGGTATGCCATCGTACTTCTCGCATTTCTTGGTTTTACTGAGTTGACTGACATTCATGAAATGAATGGATACAAGAACATTGTTAGCGTGGCGGTCAACTCCACCTCAACCGCCTATCTCGTGTACTTTGGACTGCTCAAATGGGATATTCTACCCTGGCTTCTGATAGGAAACGTGGTAGGCGGATACCTTGGCGCGACATACAGCACTCATCTCCCGAAGAAGACTATTCGGTTTGTGATCATTGTGATCGGCCTCGGCGTTACTGCTATCCTTTTCGCCAGGGGCTAAGGCTACATGCGGTGGAAGATCTCGATGATCTGGTGGTAGTGCAGCATCGCAAAGGTTACGTTAAATATCAAAAGGCCAGGAAACAGTAAGAAAGCCTCTACTCCCTCTCCGGTTGTCATACGCCACGAGCGAATCGGTGGGAAGCCAAACTTGTATGGCAAAGGGAGGAGCCACGGTACTCCTTCCTTGGAGAATGAGTCAATGATGAGATGCGACAGGATGCCAATCATAAAGCCCCACCACACTAGCGTAATATCGATGCGTGGAATGATGGGATGGAGAAATTCCAGAAACATCTTGGTGAGAAAGCCCGTCAGGACCAGTCCTAGAATAGAGTGTGTTAGGAAACGATGGCCACCCAGCACGCGCGAGACCGTCTTACCAAGAAAACCGGCCAGCGGAAGGTTGCGCCAAAATGGAGCAGTCGACTGATCGATGTCGGGAGCAATGCCACCCATTTGATTAGCCACAACTGTTGCGACGAGCGTTCCGAGCGTCAACTGAGCTGGCGGGTAGGCCAAGCCGACTACGAGGAGTCCGGTCAACGCAAACATGTCATGAGTTCTTCCAGTCATAAGAGCTTTAGCATACCAAACTTCAGGCCTTGTCGCTCGGCACCATCACCAGGAGATGGCTGGGGCGAATAATATACTTGAGCGGCGATCTCAAGTGATCGACCTCCCCATCACGCGATACTTTGAGCCGACGATGTCGCGACGAAATGATCACCTCACGCGCCAAGTGCTGGCCAAAGTCACGCTCCTCGTCCCCTCTCCCGACAAGGGTCTTGAGGATAATCTGCATGACCTTTACCCGACTGGTAGTCTTAAAAAGATAGACCGACAATCGGCCATCGGTCAGGCGGGTACGATTTGTCAGTCCTGGCTGGTCAACACCGTATGAGTTATTCCCTACTATCACCATCGGCGTACGTTGATGCTGGATCTGTCCATCAATCTCGATACGGATGCGATAGGTCGGCCAGTGCGTGAGACCACGCAAACTCGCCCAGACCGCAGCTGGCCACTTCCCTAGGCTCCCTTCATGCCTCTCCCGAAATGTAACGATGGTTGGGTAGAGTCCGATGCTGGAATTATTGAGAAATACTTTGCCATTCACTTCGGCGACATCAAGTGGCTGTACACGGCCACGCACGATAGCCTTGACCGACTCAGCAATATCAATCGGCGTGCCGATGTCTTTGGCGAAGTGATTGAGTGTGCCGACCGGAATCACACCCAGCCGAATTGATGTGCCGCTGATCATACCGGCTACAGCGTTTTGCGTGCCGTCTCCGCCAGCTGCACACAAAATCTTTATGCCGGCCCGAATGAGCTTTTGAACTCGTTTTGTCGTCGAATCGTCGAGTGGCAAAAAGGCCGCTTCAAAATTGAGTTCAGAAAATGCCGCCCCAATCTGGTCTAGACTGTCCAAAACACCCTGAGAAGGACTGTGCACGACATATATTCTGGAGCGTTTTTTGGTCATGTAAGTGGTCGCAAAAATATCACGATAATCAGCACCGTAAGTCCGCCAAGTATCCATCCGCCAAGTACGTCGGTCGGAAAATGAGCACCAAGGTAGACACGCGAAAAACCGATGAGAAAAATGAGCAAGACAAGGAGTGAGGACACAATGGCGTTCCATGGCGAGGGTAGCGTATGCCAAGCCAAGTAGGCTAGCAAGCCGTACAGGGCGGCGGCACCGTAGGCATGTCCGCTCGGAAAACTAAAGCTCTTAATCTTCATCGTGCCAACATAGAGTGTGTCTGGTCGAGTGCGATGCAATGACAGCTTCAGCAGCGTATTCACACCCAGACCACCGAGTACGGCGGCAAACGAAAGGGCGAGCTTAGTCTGGTGCTCGCGAAAAGCTACCGCTACCGCAGCAGTAGCAAGTATGATCACCACGATTGGAAGCCCCAGGAATGACAGCGTTACCATAATCGGCCCAAGCCAGGCTGGCAAGGACTGAATCCATCGGCTGAGGCCGTTATCAAATGTCATGAGGGCGGGCTTCATAGTGACCCTTAGTATA
>CALKUN010000063.1 GCA_937996675.1 uncultured Candidatus Saccharibacteria bacterium | reverse complement strand
TATAACCCTACAAAGGATAAGGGAAGTAATTACTTGCTCTGACTACACACTCGTCCTCAAAGATGTTAGAATAAGCAGAATGATTCGTCCTAACACAACTATACGACGTTCTGGGCAGTGGCAGCGCTATGGGTTCTTGGCCCTTGCAATGATATTGATGGCTGTGGGTATATATATTCTTGTGCTCGTTTTGAGTCCAAAGCTACCTTTGCTCGTTTTGAGTCCAAAGCTACCTTTGCCTCAGATCGGGCAATCTACAATTGATCTCAATACAAAGGATGATGCCGAGGATGATCGCAACCGTATTCAGATAAGTAAGATGAATCTAGAGGTACCCTTCTTTGAAGGAGGAGCTGACTCGCTCGATAAGGGCGCTTGGCACCGGTATCCCGAGCGGGGTAATCCCAACGATGGCGGCAACTTCATCCTTTCGGCGCATCGCTTTACTATTGGTCTGACACCGGCCGAGACAAAACTGCGTTCGCCGTTTTACAGGCTGGGCGATCTCAAGGTAGGTGACGATATGAGAGTTTTTTATGATCATGCCTGGTACGAATACCAGGTGACGCGCCTCTACAGCGTGAATCCAGATGCTGTAGAGATCGAAGCGCCTTCAAAGGATGCTAAGCTCACGCTTTATAGTTGCAGTTTAGCTGGGAGTGCCGATGGGCGTTATGTGGTTGAGGCTCATATAAAAAAGTAGCCAAGCCCCAAATACCTCGAGAGAACTCAAAACGCATATGCTATCATGAAGCATATGCGTTTTTCTTCACGCTGGTTTCGGATGAGCTTGATTGGTCTGCTGTGGCTGTCGCTAGTGGCAATCTTCTTTGCGGGCACCTTGGTATCACGTGCAGCCAACGAATTTGGCTACACGATTGGCATCAACTACCAGATTCAGAGTGATGGTAGCACCACTGTCGTCACCAACTATAAGATTACCAATACTACCAGCAATCGTATCTTGGCCTCGCTCAGAATCAATGCTCCAACGGCTGATGTGACCGATGTTGTAGCGCTTTATGCCGATGGCACGAAGATTCCTGTTCAGCTGACGAAGAAGTCAACATCTTCCCAGGGTTACGCTTTTGACTACCAGGAAATGAATCTGACATTTGATAATTGGCCGAGCGGCGCGGGAGTGGCACAGAGCTTTGTGCTGAGTTATAAGACGCGGTCGCTGGTCGATATCAAAGGTTCGAGTAAGACATTCTCAGTACCGAGTCTGGCCGACATTCAGCCGGACGAGAACTACACAGTATCGGTAACGGTGCCGCCAAAGTTTGGCAAGCTATATTCGACCGGGACACTTCCGGATATCGATGGCGCTGAGGGTGATCGACTGCGCTATACATTCCCGAACAGCAATGATCTGAAGCGGTCTATCTCACTCATCTTCGGCGATACGACTGTCTACAAGATCGATTTTGCCTATCCGCTCAAGAACACCACCAGCCGCGAGCAAATCTTTACAGTGACGCTCCCGCCGGACACCAGCGGGCAGAAGATCTTTGTGAATAAGCTCGATCCTGCTCCGATCAGTACCCGACTAGATTCAGATGGCAATGTATTGGCTGACTATCGCGTACCAGCCAATACGACTCAAGTCATTCACACGGACGTGTCAGCGCAAGTGAAGTACCTGGAATATGACCTGGACAAGGGTGGTTCAAAATCCGATATCCCAGCCGACATTTCGAAGAACTACACTTCCTCAACTCAGTATTGGCAAACTGAAGATGCATCGCTTGTGGCCAAGGCCAAAGCAGCGGCGAATGGCAAGACTAAAGTGATTGATGTCGTGCGGAGTATGCACCAGCTGACCAAGGATACCTTGACCTACAATAACGAGAAGATAAAATACAACATTCGGCAGGGTAGTACCAAGGCGCTACAAAACCCCGAGAATGCCGTATGTCTTGAGTACTCCGACCTCATGATTGCATTACTGCGCAGCCAAGGTATCCCTGCTCGTATGCCCGTTGGGTATGCCTATGCCGGTAGTCTTAAGCAGTCCAAGGCAGTCATTGATTCATTACACAGTTGGGTTGAAGCCTATGTGCCAGGTATCGGCTGGATCAATGTCGACCCGACGTGGGGAGAAAAGTATGACAACTTTGGTAAGAGCGATCTTGATCACCTGACTTTTGCACTATGGGGCAGACATGATGCCAAGCCTGGCGCTGTCATGATTGGTGATGTTGATCAGAATTATCAGTACGAAGACACCACTGTGACATATATCGAGACGACTCCGCAGGTACAGCCTCAGGGTAAGGTCACGGGCCATAAGTACGTCCTCTTTCCGGGCATTTCTTGGCTGACATACGAGGCAACAGCTCCGGAGCAGGTGGCGGGTGATGAGTATTCGATGACAAGCAAGCAAGGTAGCCGGCGCTCGACTGACACGCTCGGCTCACTCGCCCCAGGCCAAGTAGTGGCGCGTAGCCATATCTATATTGGTACGGGTTGGTCGCAGCCAGCCGAGCTTCTCTTCCAGCAGCAGGAGGATGGCGAGACGGTGACACTCGCTGTCGGCACGGTGGTGGTGACAGCGTGGCCAATGTATCTCATCCTTGTGGTCCTAGCTGGTACTTTGCTCCTGATTACGCTAAAATTGATCATCCGTAAGAAACGCCATCGTGCCACCGAAGACGGCCGCCGTGCCGACGAATTCAAACACAATCAAGCAACCACTCGCTCTATGCACGAGGCAGCTACCACGACTGCCAATACGAAAGAAGCTATTCATGAACCAGACTCCCAAAAACCCTAAAACTTACTACGTTACGACTTCCATTCCATATGCCAATGCCAAACCGCACCTTGGCCATTCGATGGAGTTTATTCAGGGCGATGTACTTGCGCGTTGGCATAGACAGCAGGGCACAGAAGTTCGCTTTCAGATTGGTACCGATGAGCATGGTCAGAAGCTCTACGAAGCCGCCGAAGAGGCTGGTCAGGACACGCTGAGCTTTGTCAGTAGTATGAGCCAGACCTTTGTCGATCTAGCCGAATTACTGAATATCTCGCACGATGTATTTGTGCGGACGACCGCGGATGATCACAAACTCGCGTCGCAGAAGCTGTGGGAGGCCTGCAGTGACGGTATTTACAAGGGCGAATACAAAGGTCTCTACTGCACGGCTTGTGAACAGTACTACACCGCCAAAGATGCAGTCGAAGGTTATTGCCCGGTGCACCCAAATCGCTCACTCGAAGAGCTCAGTATGGAGAGTTATTTTCTCAAGCTGGCACCTTTTCAGGCTCGCCTGATTGATCTCATCAAGTCAGATGAATATCGTATCTTTCCCCAGCATCGCAAAAATGAAATACTCAGTTTTCTCGAAAATAATGAGCTTGAAGATCTTTCGGTTTCTCGACCAAAGTCTCACCTGACATGGGGCGTAGTAGTACCAGGTGATCCCGAACACGTCATGTATGTGTGGTTTGATGCGCTCGCCAATTACATTACAACGCTTGGCTATCCAGATGGTGCCGATCTCGCAAAATGGTGGCCGGCCGACCTGCATATTGTTGGCAAAGACATTAGTCGATTTCACGCTGTGTATTGGCCGATTATGCTCATGACGGCCGGTATTGATGTGCCGCAGGCTCTTTACGTCCACGGCTTTATTAATGCTGCTGGCGGCGTGAAAATGAGCAAGAGCCTCGGTAATGTTGTCGCGCCAGAAGAGGTTGTGAAGATCTACGGCGTTGATGCACTGCGTTACTACCTCTTGCGCTATATCCCACACGATAGTGATGGTGACTTTAGCCTCGATCGTGTCCACGAAGTTTATACAGCCGACTTGGCGAACGACTTAGGCAATCTCGTGCAGCGGATTGCAAGTATGCTCGTGCGCTATAACGATAGTGTGGTCGCACCGGCGACGGCCGAGATTTCCCATCTCACTCTTTTTGACGACTGGACGCACCAGGCCGATTTCAATGGCGCACTGGCTACAATCTTCGCGCAGGTGAGTCGACTCAATAAGCGCCTGGAGGAGACTCAGCCCTGGACGCTCGCGAAGACAGACCAGACGGCTGCTGTCGCTATACTCTCTGATGTCGCTCACGAGTTGGTAGGCATTGCCACGGAGCTGTGGCCATTCCTGCCTGATACCGCTACAAAGATTCGTGCAACATTCAAGGATGATCGAGTCGATAGCGAAATCGGGATTCTTTTCCCTCGCGTCGAACGGGAGGCCTAGTGTTTACCGATACCCACTCGCACATTCATTTTGCTGAGGTGTTCACCGACTTGAGTGAGATATTGCAACGTGCTGCCGATGCGGGTGTGGAGCGTATCATTAATGTTGGCGTCGACCCGGCGAGCAGCCGTGATGCCATGCGCCTAGCCAAGAAAAAGGACGGTCCAGTAGCTCTCTATGCTACCGCCGGCCTCCATCCGCACGAGGCAGCTCAAGGTGATCCGGCCCTCGACCTCATCCATGATATGGCTGAGGACGTTGTGGCTATTGGTGAGTGTGGGCTCGACTACTCCAAAAATCACGCCACCAAGTCTGAACAAGATTATGCCTTGCGAGCACAGCTCGATATTGCTCTCGAACATAATTTGCCGGTCGTCTTTCATGTACGAGATGCCTGGCAAGATTTCTTCACGACCCTCAATGATTACCCGAAGATTCGAGGCGTTATCCATAGCTTTACTGGTCACGAAGCCGAAGTTGATCGTGCGCTGTCACATAACAGCAAGCTCTATTTTGGACTCAACGGCATCATGACGTTCACCCAAGAAGAAATGCAGCTCCAGGCCGCCCGAGCGATACCGGCTGAACGTATGCTGCTCGAAACCGACTGCCCTTACCTCACTCCGGCACCGCATCGCGGTAAGCGCAATGAGCCAAGCTATGTGCCGCTCATCGCTGACTTTCTGGCTCGCTTGCGTGGCGTAGAGATTGCTGAGCTTGGACGTCAGACGACAGAAAATGCTGAAACATTATTTGCTCTTTCGATGGCGGAATGATGGCAAAACAGACTCCACGTATCTATTTTGATTACGCTGCTGCAACTCCACTCGACGAGACGGTGGCGCAGGCAATGCGACAAGCAGAGGTCCATTACGGTAATCCCGGGAGCCTGCACGCCGAGGGACGGGCGGCTCGTGAAGCTCTTGATGCGAGTCGGGCCGATATTGCCCGGGTTCTGGCAGCTCGACCGGACGAGATCGTGTTTACTGCAAGCTCGACTGAGTCGAATAACCTAGCTATCTTTGGCGCGCTCACGGCCATCCAGATTCCGGGAGCGACAGTACTAACGTTGGCTACCGAACACGCTGCGGTCCGTCGACCGATGGAAGTCTTGCGTGAGCAGGGCGTGTCGGTGACAGATGTAGCTCTGCGACCAGATGGACGAGTAGAGCTAGGATCACTTGGGGATGCGCTGGATGACACGGTCGTACTAGTCAGTCTTGCTATGGTGACGAGCGAAATCGGTACGCTCCAGCCGATGGGCGAGATCGGTAAACTCATCGTAGCTGCTCGAGCAGATCGCAAAGAACGCGGCGTCATGACACCTCTCATATTTCATACCGATGCGGCCTCGGCGGCGGGACTGCAATCGCTTCACGTCAGCCGATTGGGGGTCGATCTCATGACGTTTGGTGCCGGCAAGCTCTATGGACCGACTGGTATCGCAGCGCTCTATGTTCGCACTGGTACTCCGTTGGCACCGATGCTCTTGGGCGGCGGCCAAGAACACGGTCGTCGGGCTGGGACGGAGAGCATCACGCTTTGTGTCGGCTTTGCGCGTGCTTTAGTTCTGGCTGAAGACATGCGCAAGTCTGAAGTGGACCGCTTGAAAGGCCTGAGAAGTGAACTGGCTGATCTCTTGCGAGATATCCCCGGTCTCACATTTAATACTGAGCTCAAGCATAGTCTGGTCAATACACTGAATGTATCTGTGGCTGGCTATGATGGCGAAGACCTCGTACTCGCACTGGATGCGCGAGGTTATGCTGTGGCGACTGGTGCGGCTTGCGCGGAGTCTAGCGCCGAGCCAAGCCATGTCTTGCTGGCGATCGGTCGCACCAAGGAAATAGCCCAGGCTAGTCTGCGCATTTCGCTGGGCCGACATACGACGCACGCCCAAGTAGTTGGTCTGAGCCAAGCCATCCATGCCATAATAGAGGCATGAAACTGCTTATTGTATCGAGATCGCGGAGAGGCGCCGATGTGGGGTAGGCGATCGGAGGAAGAGCCACGCCGTCCGCGATATTTCATGCGCGGGTTGATATTCATCGGCGTGATCGTAGCTGCAGTGTGGGGCACGGCATTTTACTTGTCGCCGCAGGATGAGCTCCGCCGCGCCGATGCGATTGTCGTTGTGTCAGGCGGGCAGACTACAGCCCGAGCCGACGAGGGTATTCGTTTATATAAGGAAGGCTATGCCCCAAAGTTGATTTTCTCCGGTGCAGCGCTTGATGCCGGCCCATCTAATGCACATCAGATGAAAGAACAGGCTCAAAGGGCTGGCGTGCCTGATTCGGCTATCGAAACGGATGAAACGGCGCGCACGACTTATCAAAATGCTACCCGGACCAAGCCAATTATTGACCAAATAGGAGTACAGTCGATTCTACTTGTGACATCTCCCTATCACCAGCGGCGCACGCTCCTCACATTCCGTCACGTGTATGGCGATAGCTACCAGCTCATCAATCACTCGAGCTTTGATAGCCGGTGGAGTAAGTTCTCCTGGTGGGCCTCACCTTTTGGTATCTTCATTACCGGATCAGAAGCAGTGAAGATCGGCAGTATCTACGTGACCAAGCAGTACGAATAACCAAAAACATGTTGACTTGGGTGGGCTTTTCCCGTATGATTCTCTCTGCGTAGAACCTGCATCCCAGTCTCAAGAGCGAATCGTTTGCTAGTATTGAGATTGAGATGTAGGTTCTAGTCATGAACCTTATAAGATCCTCCTGCGCACCTGTCGGGGAAGCGGAGTGTGCCTGAGGGGTGAGCGCGGGTTCTCGACCCGCGCTCAACTACGCTCTCGCTGCCGCAATGCAGCAGAAATATCTTCACACTGGCTGGGAGACCAGTGTGAATGGTAGACACGGCAACCTTCGAGGAGCCGTGTAATAACTACCAGGGCGGGCCTCCGGGCCCCCCGACATCGCCCCTAATGCTTCGGTATTAGGTCCCAGTGGTCAACGATGATCACTCAAAATCGTGGCGGTCGGAGGACCGTTTTCGGGGGGGAGACTCTCCTTCGCCTGCCACGTCCCTCTCGCAGCCACCAACTGCGAGAACTCGAGCCTGCCCCGGGCCCCACGCCCGGACTCGAGCGAGGAATGGACCCGGAGGGCAAAGCCCTTTGCCCTCCGGGTCCGCCTCATCTTTCACCGTCAACCGCATTGTGGTTGGCGGTTCTGCTTTTTTAACGTATATACGAGATATTGATTATGAAAAACTCATCACATACTGTCTACGTTGGCCTCTCAGGTGGGGTGGATTCGAGCGTGGCTGCAGCTTTATTGAAGCAGCAGGGCTATCACGTTGTTGGTGCCTATATGAAAAATTGGACGCGTGATATCGCTGGGCACACCTGTCCTTGGGAGGACGACCTCAAGAGCGCCAAGAGCGTAGCGGCTCATCTTGGTATTGAGCTCAAGGTCTATGACCTGCAGCTCGAATATCGAGCAGCTGTAGTTGACGCCATGGTTGCAGCCTATCAGTCTGGAGAGACGCCAAATC
>CALKUN010000062.1 GCA_937996675.1 uncultured Candidatus Saccharibacteria bacterium | reverse complement strand
TTTTCTCTCTGACAACATTGCCTCGCCCGAGAATTAGTCGGCTCACTTTTCAGCCTGTAGAAGGCGAACCAACGAGTACACAAAAAGTCAGCTGGACAACTAACGTGCCAGCCACGTCTCAGTTGTCATACTCTCGTGATGGCCAAACACCAAAAGAAGTCTCAGATTCAAAACTTCTGACTGACCACGAGATTGTCATTCGAGACCTTGAAGATAGTAGCACCTACTCGCTGGTTGCGCTGTCGCGGGATGCGGCCGGTAACTTAGCGACGAGTGATCGGCAGTCGTTCAAGACTGCCCTCGATACGCGTCCACCGAAGATATTAGACATATCTGTCGAGAAAGTTGTGCGAGGGTCGGGCAGTGAAGCTCGTGGGCAGATCGTCGTGACCTGGAAGACGGATGAGCCATCTACGAGTCAGGTACAGTATGCCGAAGGAGCTTCAGCGACAGAGCTCAATAATCAGTCAATCGAAGATGGGAACCTCACGACAGAACACGTTGCGATTATCTCTGACCTTTCACCGTCCAAGGCATATAATGTCCGACCGGTAAGTCGAGATAAGGGCAATAACCTCGGCGTGGGTGGGTCGCAGTCCATTATTATCGGACGCGCCACTGACTCGGTCATATCAATCATCTTTAACACGCTGCAGCGTATGTTTGGATTTAACACACAATGAGCACGCTACAAACTCCAGTCATTCAGGTAAAAAATCTCGAGAAAACATTTGTTCTTCCGAACGAAACAATACATGCCGTGAAGCCGTGTTCGTTTGAGATACCCGATAACGCTTTCACGATTATCTACGGCCCGTCTGGAAGTGGAAAGTCTACTTTGCTTGATGCACTCACTGGGCTCGAAGAGCCCACGAAAGGCAGCGTAATCTTCAAAGGTCAGGACATGTACGAGATGAACGCAGACCAACGGGCAAACTTTCGCGCCAATAATCTTGGCATGGTGTATCAGTCTAACTATTGGGTAGCGAGTCTGTCAGTGGTGGAGAACGTCAGCATGCCCTTGTATCTTAGCGGGTACACTCCACGCCAGGCCCGACCGCTCGCAATGGAGTCATTGGAACGAGTGCGCGTAGGTCATCTCGCTCACCAGCACCCATCCGTCTTGTCTGGAGGAGAGCAGCAACGTGTGTCTCTCGCACGTGCGCTTGTGTCACAGCCCGAGGTGATTGTTGCGGACGAGCCGACTGGTAACCTCGACACAAGCAACGGCGACAATGTAATGAGTTTATTCTCGAATCTTCAAAAAGAGCTCAAGAAGACAATTATATTGGTCACACACAATTTAGAATATCTTCCGATGAGTACTCATCGCGTGAAGTTGAAGGATGGCGTTGTCACTATTGAGAGAGCTGATGGTGAATTAGCTCCAGAGGACCGCACTCGACTCGAGGCAATCGTGAATAACTCGCCAGCTAGCACCGTGAAGCTCGATGGTATACATCGTTCAAGCTCGGACGGGGAGACTAAGAAGTGAAGCCATCTAGTCCAGTCAGGCCACCGATAGATACTACTTCTCCAAGAGAGATCCCAAAGATGTCGGCCAAACCAGCTCGTCACGGTCGTTATATGCGCATGCGCGTGCTCTTCATGATTTCTCTCAAAAATTTGGCATACAAAAAACTCCGTACGCTCCTCACAATCACTGGCGTAGTCATCGGTATTGGAGCTATCGTTTTTCTTGTCTCACTTGGGCTTGGGCTGCAGCAAGTGGTGACAGAGCGGGTGATTGGCTCCAAGTCTGTCAACACGATCGAAGTGACGTCTTCGAAGCCACAGTCGATTCCGTTGGGTGCCGACGAGGTATCACGATTTGTGAAATACTCCCATGTGACTGATATTGCCAAGACATTTTCATTTGCTGGACGGATTAGTTATCAAAGCTCAACCTCAGATGCCGTCATCTATGGAGCTGATGCTGGCTACCTCGACCTCAGTGGCTTCCAGCTCGTAGCTGGCAAAGAGTCAACAGTGAAGAGCGACACTGATGCAATTATTAATACGACCCTCCTTAAGACAATTGGTATTGACGATCCCAATAAAGCGCTTGGGCAGAAGATTGGTACGCTTATT
>CALKUN010000061.1 GCA_937996675.1 uncultured Candidatus Saccharibacteria bacterium | reverse complement strand
CGGGTCGTTTATGTGCTCATGCTCACCGCCACGCCGTACCGCCTTGACGGCAAGCCCCTGGCCAACGTCGCCGACTGCCTCATCGAACCTGTGACGCCGGGCGAGCTCATCGACAACGGAGTGATCCACGAGCCGAGGCTAATCTACTACGAGGAGATCGGAGGCTTAGACAAAGTGCGCAAGATCGGTGGCGACTTCGCCCTCGGCGAGCTGGAGCTGCTCACCAAGAAGCTCGACGGCGACGTGGTCAAGGAGTGGAAGAAGTGGTGCGACGGCTACCCCGGTGTACTGCGCGCGGCGACCGTGGCTCACTCAAGGAGCCTCGTGGAGCGCCTGCGCGCCGCCGGCCTGCGCGCTGAACACCTGGACGGCGAGACGCCCCTCGGGCAGCGGGACGAGATCTTCGCGCGCCTGGCCGTGGGCGGCGAGCGCAACGGGTGCCCGGTCGGGATCGACGTCCTGTGCCAGGTGGACGTAGCTTCCGAAGGCTGGAACCCCCCGAGCGACTACGACCGCTACCTGCGGCTCAAGCACTTACACGGCCCCAGGATCTACCCCTACGCGCCGATCTGCGTGCTCAGCGACTGCCGCCCCACGCTCAGCTCGTGCGGCTACATGCAATTCTTGGGCCGCGGGTGTAGGCAGTCGGGGGACACGATCCAGACGCTCCAGGGGCCCATGCCCGCGCTGCCTAAGCCCTGGTTCCGCTACCTCGACCACTCGCGCAACTGGGAGCGCCACGGCACCCTGCGCGAGCACTGGGGCTTCTCGCTCACCGAGGGAGAGCCAGGAGGACGAGCGCCACGCGACAAGCGCGGGCTGCTCACCGCGCGCTACTGTCCCCAGTGCTTGAGCGTGTGGCCCGGCTCCGCGAGCGCGTGCCCGTGCGGCGCGCAGCTCGCCCAGGCGCGCATCCTGGAGGAGGCGGGCGACCGGCAGCTCAGCGCGGCCGAGCCCAAGCTGGCCGCGGCATCTGATTCGCGCAAGGCCGACCTGCTCGCCAACCTGTGGGCCAAGGAGGTGAGGGCAAAGGGTACGATCGAGGCGGTCAATTACAAGCGCGTGGCGGCGATATACAAGGGCATGACCGGCTCTTGGCCGTCCAGCGAGGCGATCTCCGCCGCAAAACGCGCGGCGCTTGACAAACTGAGCAGACGCGGCCCAGACTCAAGTTAAAGGAGCAAGTAAGGATGACCACGATCGAGATCCTCAAGAAGGCGCGCGAACTGCTGAGCAATCCAGCAAGTTGGACTCAAAATGTAGGTGCTCGCGATATCTCGGGACAAGCTGTAGACGTCATGAGGGAGAGCGCTGTTTGCTTCTGCCTCGCCATGGCGTTGGTACGAATCACTGCAGAAACTTGTCCTGACGGTTTTCCAGAAGCATTAGGTTTCGAATACTGGCAAGACGCACATTATTGGAACGACGCCCCTGAGCGCACCCACGCCGAGGTCCTCCAGCGCTTCGACGAGGCGATAGCACGCTTAGAAGCCGTGGGCTGACCGTGGCCGTCGAAGTCCGAGACGCGGCGCTTGAGCACTACTCCGCCTCGGCGGTGCTCGTGCGCTTCCCGAGCGGCGAGAAGGTATGGCTGCCGCTGAGCCAGATCAACCAAGTCCCCACGACGTGGGCACTGCCCGAGAGTATGTCCATGCGCCGCGGCAAGTATCTCCTGATCACCGACTGGATAGCCAAGCAGAAGGGCTTCAAGGTCACGCCGCGCGAGCTGGACATCGATCCGGAGCGCGCGACGGAGAAGCCCGCCGCGCCAGCGCCGGCAGCGAAGTCCGAGCCTCTCGTAGATGGCAAGCCCTTCGCCGTCGCCGCGCTTGAGCAACAAGTTAAGCGCCTTGAACGTGATTTGACGGACAAACGTGCTCAGCTTTGTCAGGTACAGCTAGAATTAGCTCGTTTCCGCTCCGGCATGTTGTCTGCCGAGGAGCAGCGCGATAAGGCAGTCGCCGACCTGGCCTTCGCCCAGGACGCGCTGCGCAAGGCCAACGAGCGCGCCGACAAGGCAGAAGCATACATCGCGGCGCAGGGCCGCTCCCACCGGCCAGAAGCACAACAAGAGCGCTTCATGCTCTTGGAATTGGAGTAACAAGATGCCGATCGAAGTTCCCGCTGCAGCAGAAATAGTAAAGCATGTCATCGAGAATCAGCGACGAACAAAAGCTCCGCGCAGGAAGCAGCCTGCCCCGCTTTGGTCTCGCGTGGGCCAGCTCACGGGCCACGGGAGTGGCTACTCCCAAGCGATCTGCCGCGAGTATGGCTTCAACCCCGACGAGATTTGGGCAGCTCAGAGCAAGAACCACGACGGCTGGACCGGGGAAAAATGCGAGCGCTGCAAGGGGACCGGGGAAGTAGACACGGCGCACAGCTTTGGCGCTTGCCCTGACTGCGGAGGCACAGGCGAGCTGTACGTCGCGGCTCTCGACAAGAGAGCGGCGCCATGATCAGCGCGTCGTTCTTCCAGGCCGTGCCCTACACCGCGACCTTCCCGCGCGCCCGTCTCACCGCGGCTTCGGCGATCTTCGCTACGATCGCGCTGGAGCGCTTCGCCTGGTACGCCATGCTCGGCGAGGTCGAGGTGTGGGAGCACGGCGGCAGCGGCGTGATCGGCGACCTGCTTCTCGCCAGCTACCTGCTGCCGCTGCTCGGCGGGTGGCTCAGCGGCCGGCACGGGCTGCGCGGCGTGTGTCTCGCGGGCTGCGCCACGCTGGCGGCGGGCTACGCCCTCGCCGCGGCGCACCTGCCGCTGCCCGCCTTCGCTTTCCTGGCACTCGGCTGCGGGCTCTTCAAGCCGTGCCTGGCGGCGCTGCTCGGGAATCTTGAGCCCCCCGGCCCCGAGAGGGCCAAGAACTACAGCCGCTACTACAGCGCGATTCAGGTCGGCAGCCTGCTCAGCACGCCCGTCGGCGCCGCGCTGCGCCTGCGCTGGGGCTTCCCCGCGGCCTTCGGGGCGTGCGGCATGGCTGCCGCCCTGGCGTGCGTCGTGCTGCTCTTCTCGTGGCGCAAGCTCGCGCCCCAGAACCCCGTCGTCGAGGCCGTGCTGGAGAGCGAGCAAGAACACCCCGCCGACTGGAAGCGCTTAACGTTCTTCCTCCTCGGGGCCTCCCTGTTCTACGCCGGGCTCCAGCAGCAGCAGACGACCATGGTGCACTGGGCTAAGGACGTGTGCGGCAGCGCCGTGCCCGAGGTCGTGGGGACGCTCAACCCGCTGTTCTGCCTCAGTCTCCTGCTCGTGCCGGCCGTCGCCGGCTGGCACGACCTCCGACGGCGGGCGCTCCTGGCCGGGCTGTCCCTGGCCTCGGCCTTTGCCCTCTTGACATTCGCCGGCCCGTCGCTGGGCTGGGTCGCGGGCTGGTACGCCCTGGCCACAGTGGGCGAGGCGCTCCTGTCCCCGCTCGGTATGGACCACGTCAGCGCCGCGGTGCCCCGCCGCCTAGCCGGCACGGCCTCTGCCCTCTGGCTCCTGTCCCTCGCCGCCGGCGGCAAGCTGGCCGGCGTCCTGGGCTCGCTGCCGCTGCGCACCGCCGTCTGTGCCTCTATCTTCACGTCCCTGGCCGCGGCCCTCGTGCTGTGGCTGTCCCTCAGAACCAAGGAGAATCACTCGTGATCAAGTACACCCTGACCAAGAAGCAACAGCTCGTCCTCTGCGCCATGTACGTCGAGAGTCTCGGAGAACACTGGAATGCGCAAGCATTCAAGAGCTGGGATAAGCAAATCGTTATAAATCTCATTCCGCGCTTTACCTGCTCTCAAAACACGATCAACTACTTACAGTCTTATGGCCTCGTAGGCTCACATCGCAGCGTAGATGTTCTCTTTTACTGCCTCACCCCCGACGGCGCGAAGCTAGCCAAGGCCCTCTTTAAGGTGCTCTCGTGAGGCCCGTGGACGCGAGCGACAGCTCGCACACCCTGGAGGAGCTGCTCTCGCAGCCGAGCGCCGAGAGCTGGCGCGAGATCATCGAGATCGGGAGGCGCGCTTCCCGAAGCCCGAGAACGGCTGACATGCCCTTGTTCATGCTTGCCCTTGAAAAAGCTGTGAAGCACTGGCCCCCGGAGATCGAGCGCCTGTGCCCCGCGTCGTGGCCCGCGGACTTCCGCGCCGCTGTCGAGCACCGGGTGCGGGAGACGGACACCTACGGGCACTACCTCGCCAAGATCTGCGGGCACCCCGACCTGCGCCTCAGCGACGGGAGCCAGGCCGTTTGGCTGGAACGCCGCTACACCGGCGGCATCGTCGAGGTGAGCACGGTCAAGAGCGCCCTGAGCCTGCTCGCCGCAGCCCAGGCGGCCAGCAGCGTCAAGACGGCCAACGATAGGGTGAAGGACGCGGTGCGCCTGCTCGCCGGCGGCACGCGCAACGTCGGCAAGGTCGGTTGCGCGGACCTGACGGGCGGCGTGGTCGTCGAGGGACGCTTCATTCGCTTCCCCCACACTGCCAGCGTCAAGGAATTAGGCAGCGGTAACTGGACGCTGCAAGACGCCGGAGCCGTAAGGCGCAACGAGTATCGTCTTGAAGTAGAGGTGAAGGTCGGAGACGAGCCTCAGCGCCCCGAGCAGGTGGCCAGGATGGAGAGCGTCCGTCGCCGCGGCGGCTGCTACGTCCTATGCAACAGCGTTGAGAGCGCCGTTGCCCAAATCCAAGCCTTTATTTCCGCACACTAGCACACCTTTCCCCTTACGCCCCCGCGCCCAAATCGGGTCGCCAAGCCCCCGGAATCATTCACTTCCGGTACTCCACTTGTGCTCCACTTGGAAGTAAGTGTTGTAGCTCCTACGTAGGGTATTTGGCGGCATTTAGCGCACTTGAGCATACTGTACGTACAAGCAGAAATATGCCTAAGTATCCTACTTTTCGCCATATCTTCTTACTTTTCATCTACACTACTACTATGTATACTCCACTTAAAATACTCTAATAATTCTATATACTTTAGTAGTAGTGGAGTAGAAGTAGTAGATCTTAGAGATATAGAGAAGAGAAGAGATAGAAGATATGTATAGAGAGTAGATCGCTATAGAGCTAGGGAGTGCCCTCCGTGCTCCACTACTGCGTAAGTGCTTGAAATTACATGAGCGCCGTCGGTGGAGCAGAAAAGGGGGTAGTGGAGCACCTCACCATCCCTCGGCATGAGCGGGACATTGACGCCTTCGGGAAATTTCTACACCGTCGCTGGCACGGGGCTGGGATCGGGGACGCTGTACTCTGCGGGCTGCGGCGTCGAGGGCTCGTACGCGACGGTGCAGGACCTCGCCGAGCTCAGCCTCAGCGAGAACGTGGTCTTCGACTTCTCGCAGTCGATGCTAAGGCGGCAGCTCGTGCGGGCCAGCCGGCAGGCTGACTCGCTGATCTGCCACAGGTTCAAGACACCTTTGGCCCTCTATTCCGAGGCTTGGGTCGGCTGGGTCTGCGACATCGCCGCGTACTTCGCCATGGACGTGAACGGCTGGAAGCCCGGCGACGACGGGCGCGACCAGGAAGCCCGCTTCGTGCGCAAGTACAAGACGGCCATGGCCATGATCCGCGAGGCCCAGGACTACATGCTGACGCCGGACCACCGACTGCTCGGC
>CALKUN010000060.1 GCA_937996675.1 uncultured Candidatus Saccharibacteria bacterium | reverse complement strand
CTATTCTCCTTAGAAGTTGACGTTGTAGAGGCGACGCTTCTTGCCCATCGTGCAGCGTACAATCACGCTATCGCGCTTCGTTGACGAAAAGCCCAGTCCCGACAGGGCGCTGTCGATAGGCTGACACTTCGTCTTGTCGCCGATGATCTCGAAGACCTTGCGGTGCTGCTCAAGCCGCGGGTGCAGGAACTCGTTGTAGATGCCGCGGGTAGCCTCGTCGCACTTGGCCCCGTCGAGGACGAAGAAGGTGTGTTTGTTGCCGACGGCGTTGCCGCCCCAGTAGTTTGGCGACAGCGTCACGGCGTTGACCTTGACGTACTGCTCGCTGCGAAGGCCCCACTTCTCCTGCGAGATGTTGGCCGCCGTGACGGCGGGGTCGCCGGCCTCGACGCGCTCGATGAGGCCGCCGCGCATGTGCAGCGTGGCGACGTGGACGTCCTGCTTACCACGAACGGCTTTGTTGTAGCTGAAGTGTTGGAGCTTGCCTGACGACTCCACCTCGACGACGAAGCCGACGTCGGACATCTCTCGCTGCGAGAAATTGTTGATGACGATCTTGTAGGCGCCGTCGGGCATAGTTCTCGTCCAGACGACGTTTTCGACGGGAGTGCGCGACATACCACCGCCAGCGTTCATATCCACGTCGAGAACGCCGCCGGTCCAGCCCGACTTAAAACCGTAGTAGATCTCGTCGCCGATAGAGCGATATCCGCCGCTGTTGCGAGGCTGCACGATGTGCAGGTCGAGGTCGTCATAGTTGAACCACGAGAGCGACACTCGCAACGTCGCTCCCTCCACGCGACCGCCGGCCTTCTTCACGCGCTCTTTGATGGAGTCGGCGACGTTGCCGCAGTAGCTCCACGCGAAGTCGTTGGTCCAGCGAAACAGTTGCTTCGGCTCAGGATGCACGGGCGCCGTCAACGACATCAGGTTGCCGAGGTGCTCTGACTTGAGTAGTATCTCAATGCTCGTCGCCGTGGGCAGCACCGTCTTGACGAAGTCGTCGATGCTGACGACCTCGGCGTGCTTCTCTTCGTCCTCCGCTCGCCGAGGCGTTGCTGCGACGGCGTGCTGCATGAGGGCGTCCGCGATGCCGCCTCGCATTAGCTGTTTGACAGCGCCATCGACCCACAGCACGTCGCCGACGCTGATGTCGCTCATGATGGCGAAGCGACGCTCTAGCGCCGACTCCAGGTCGAGCGACGCGATCGTCTCCATCGCCTTCTTGACCATGGCCGGCGTGATGACGGCGCTCGTCCGCTTGTAGTTCTGCGGCGCGACCTTCTGCTCGTAGCTGCGGACGGCGGCGTCGACGTCTTTGCCCTCGGACAGCTCCTGCACTAGCGTTCCGATGACGCTGTTGCGAAAGCGTGCGGCAGGGCCGCTGGCGTTGCACCAGGCGTAGAGTCGCCGGTTGTTGACAGGCAGCGCCTTGTACTTCATCTGCGCCGCCTGGAACTCAAGAACAGCGCGCTTGTGCTCTTCGCCGCGATAGAGGTTGTTGGCCTCGATCAGGCTCAAGACAGTGTCGATCGCGTCGCTGCTGAGCTCGGCGAGGCCGCGCTCAAAGACCTGCACCGTCGTGCGGTACTCACCGCGCTCAGTGTCGGGTGCGGTAGGTCGCAGCTTTCGCGGGATGTCACCTGTGTAGAAGTGGTGGTGTGTGCAGACCTGCCCCGTCGCCGCGTCGAGGTTGCGAGTCTGACGGGCGCCGAAGCTGCCCTCCTTCTCGCTGATGCGGAAAATGCCGCAGAGCGGATGTGCTGCTACAGCGATCTGCATCGCTACCGCGACGACGTTGTAAGGGTACTGCGCCCGCGCTGCTGCGTCGTCCCACACCGTCTTAACCTTGTCGCCGTCGACCATGACGACGTTGCCGACGCGGCGGATGAACTGCTTGCACGCCGAGCAATCGTGCTCTGTGCGGCTCTTGACGAGTGGGTTACTGCCCTCGGGGAATGAAGCGAGGTAGAGCGCGTACAGCGTGTCGGGGTCGGTGTCGACGACGAAGACCTTATCGTTGTTCGCGATGCGCTGAAAGTTGGTCGCGACGAGGTCGGCGAAGGGTGCGAAGTCGTTGTGGTTGGTGGTCGCTAAGGTAGGTGCTGACGGCGGCGTGGCGACTTGAATTGGGCTTTGCTGCGTCTTCGGCGTCTTGGGCTTCTTCGAGGGCATCTTACTTTCTCCTGTGAGGCGGTGGCGATGAAGGCTGCGCCTGGAATCGAACCAGGGACCCGCTGCTTACAAGGCAGCTGCTCTACCTGACTGAGCTACACAGCCAAATACCAGGCTTTCCTGGCTGTCAAGCCTCAATGTCTCGGTCTGTGAGAGCGGCTAACCTCTGTCAACCATGAGTCCGAATTTTGTTTCTTGGCTCGACTAGGCCGCATCCTTACGGAAATGGTTGTGACGGCCTTGCGGCGACCTTCGGCTTGTGGTAGGCGGGGTTGGGCTCGAACCAACATCTCCAGGTCTAGGACCTGTGCTCTGCCTATTGAGCTACCCGTCTGATGCCGATGCTCTCTACGTCTGAGCTACGTCACAAATAAGCAGGGTGGGATTTGAACCGCACGACCGACGGCTCCCTATGCCGTTGCTCTACCAGCCTGAGCTACCTGCTTGAAGACGACCTTACGACAACGCCCTGACGAAGTCAACAGTTATTTTTGCTCGACGAGCTGTATCGCCTTGCCATCACCCGTAGATCGCTTGGCGAGCTTCCAGCGGCGACCGTCCGGCATTCGAGCCGTCCTGCCTAAATATGAGTGCAGGAAGATACCCAGCGCGTGGCTGCCCGTCGCCGTGTCGCGAAAGCGCACGCCGTGGTCGACGAAGAAGCTGTACGCCGACAGGTGCTTGCGCTCGGCCCCCTTCTTCGTGCCGTCGTCGATGAGGCGCTTGACGAGGTCCTGCTGCAACACCTCGCGCTCGCCGACGCCCAGCGCTAGGAGATGGTTGATGACGTGGACGTGGTTGGCGTCGATCTCGTCGTCTGACGCCTTGCCGACGGCGAGGACAGGGTCAGGCAGTCCAGCCCACACCACGACGTGGCGAACGACGGACCAGCTCTCGAAGCTCGCGAAGGTGTCGAGCTGCAAGCGGTAGCCGCGACGTAGCGCCGCGTAGTAGCCGGATATGAGCGTCAGCGCGGCGCCGAGCAGCTGCGGCCTCATCTCGCGGACCTTGGGGAGCAGCCCCTCCCACCCGGGCCGGACGCTGCGGCTGCCTGGCGACCCCGACGTGTCCTCGATGTCGATGCGCAGAGTGCGTCGCATCATGTCGCCGCCCGTCACCACGCCGTTGCCGCTGAACCACACCGTCGTGTCAGCGATGCCCTCGCGCTTGGACTTACTGATCTTACCAGACGAGCCGATGGACCTCGTCGAGTAGTTCGGCGTCGTCGAGTAAGCCTCGTACTTCGTCGAGGACAACGTGCCGCGGACGTTGTCGACATGAACGACGGGGGCGCCGCCCTGCATGAACATGCCGATGATGCGCTCGTTCTCGTCGTCACTCGCCGAGAAGTTCACCGACTCCGACAGGACGCCGTCGCTTATCATCGCTGCCGCGTCGATGAGCTTGCCCTTGCCGCTGGACCTGTCGCCAGCCGACACGAGGAAGAAGGGGATGTTGGCGGGGCTGCTGCGACCGCCGAAGGTGTAGCGCATGAGCCGCGTCAGGATGCCGGCCATCCACACTGAGTGCGCGAGCTCTCGCGTTCCCGCCTTGAAGGGGAAGTCGTAGAGGACGTCCACGAGCATGTCGCGAGCTGCGAGTAGGTCTGACTGCGACGGGTCAGTAGATATCAGCGGTACGCGCTCAGTGGGGTGGTAGTAGACGCATGTAGTCGCGTTGTAGCCCGGCGCCTGCGCTATCATGCCGTCGGCGTGAAATGTCGGCGCCGTCACGACACCGCGGATCTCGCGGACGTCGGGGTAGTACCCGGCGTGTAGGATGCTAGCGACAGTCTTGCCGTGGGGGGCCACGCCCGTCAGGACGGCGTCGTCGAGGACCTTCGGTGACGGGTGGACCCACTTCGACACCTTCTGGAGCTCGGGCGTCAGCGTCGTGGCGTTGGCGGCGCGGACGTAGGGGATGGAGTTCGGGATCTCCAGCAGGTCGACGAGCTTGTAGCCGGCCTCCGTCGTGACTTTGTAGATGCGAGGGTGCTTCGCGAGGGCCGCGATGCCCTGCTCCATCATGTCGGCGAGGCGGTCCTCGTCGATGGGGATGACGGCGCGTTTACTTCGCTCGGGTAGTGCAGGCGCCGGAACAGGTGTAGGTGGCTGTAGTGCGGCAGGCTCTCGTGGTGCAAGCACGAACGGCGTAGGCAGGGCTTCGGCCGGCTGCGCTGCGGATACCTCCGAAACTTGCACGCTAGGGGGTCCCAGAAGCTCTAGGCTGCCCGACCAGGCCGTCCGGTCAGGTAGGGCCTCAGAAGAGACTCCGCGGCTCCTAGCGAGTTTTAGGAGGTCTGCCGTTGAAATGGCGAAACTGTCTCGCGCGGCAGCCGCGCAGCCGTCGTGGAAGCAGTGGAAGCCAGACTTCGAGCCGTTGCGACCGCTGCCCATGAAGACCATGGTCGAGTCACTGAACCTGTCTTGCGTGCCAGCTGCCACGGCGCTGCTGTGGCTGTCGCGCCACGGGCACAGCACCTCGTAGCCGCCCTTGCGAGCGACGTAGTCGCCGACTAGGCCGAGAGCCTGTAGGGCGCGGTACGCTAGCGATCCCGGCGTCTCGCCGGGGGTCGGTCCGTCGTCTGGGGACGGCTCGTCTGTCGTCGGGGCTGGTACGTGCTGTGGCGACTCGACGTCGTCGAGGTAGACGAGCGGCGGCTCTGTGTCAGCGAATCCCGTCGAGGCCAAGAAGGCGTCGAGGTCGAGGCAGCAGCCGCCCTGCTGGAGGAAGCTCAAGAATCGCTTCGGCGAGGCGTCGGGCCTGTGCGGTACGTATGCCCCCTGTACTATCCGGTCGAGCGAGGCGTCGTCGCTCCTGTGGTCGTAGCCGCCCAGGGCGAAGAGGTGCTGCACGACGTGGCTGTGGACGCGAGCCCACCACCGCGACGCCGCCTGCGCCGACTCGACGACCGCGACGCCGGGGCCTGTGCGCTGAGGTAGCATCTTCGGCCTACTCAGGGGCAGGAAGAGGTGCCACTTCGCCGGGCCCGTGCCAGCTAGCCGGGACGTGGATGACTCTGCGTAGAGGTGGGATATTTGGGCCTGCTGCAACTTCTCGACGATCGGGCGGCCCCCGATGCCCGAGTCGCAATCGACCACCACCCACGTCACGCCGTGGACGTCGACGATCTTGCGGTTTGCGCGCTTCTTTCCCCCGACATCAAAAGTCTGTGCTACGATGCCGAGCTCAAGCGGCTGGAGCTGCTTGCGCTTCTGGGCATCGCCGCTTGAGTGCTTCGGCAGCGGCTTGTCGACGAAGCGCTGCCTGTAGTCTATCCACTCGGCCAGCGAGCACGAGACGGGGTCGCCGATCTCGCTGAACCCGTAGGGGAAGCGTAGGAACTGTAGGGAAATAGACTCATTTGGCGCCCAAGGTGAGAGGCTGGACTGAAACGCGCTGAGAGATTCGTCTGTTTTCATGGTTGAGCAGGAGGGTACCATGACAGCCCCTACGTGTCAAGATCTGGGACCATCAGGTCGTAAGTGCTTGAAATGCTTAAAGAGAGGTAGTTGATGACGACCTGAACCATCACCCACCCCTCCCCTATATAAATATCAGATCCCAGAAGAACCCCAATAGGGGGGGATCATCATAACCATCATCTTACTATATTATACTCTTATTACGCGAGGTTACGGCTGATGGCCTGGGGTGTACCCCGATCATAGGAGGGCGTAGGGTGCTGGAGGTAGTAGCGTAGGGCACTATGTAGGTACCGCATTCGCGCTTGCTTTGCCGGGCTGGTCGTGGTAGCATGGTCTCGATGTCAAACACACGTAAGCACATTATCCTACTCGATGTCGACGGCGTCCTCTGCGACTTCGTGGGCGGTGCTATGAGGCTGTGTGTAGAAGTCGGACACAAGCTCGTCGTGGACTGCCACGACTTCACCGACAAACTACAGCGCGACCACCGCGACGTCTGGCGCCACTACCTGAAGCGCAGCGCCGATGTCGGCTTCTGCGGCGGTCTACGAGAGTACGGTCGTGGAGCCGAGGGCGCGGGCATCCTAGGCTTCGTCGAGGCACTGCAAGAGCTAGGCGACGTCGTGGCCGTCACTTCACCGCTGTCGCACTCGCCGCACTGGCACTACGAGCGCCTGGAGTGGCTGACGATGTGGGCTGGCATACAGCGCCAGAACGTCATCTTCGCGAAGCGTAAGGATCTCGTCGTCGGCGATTTCCTCGTTGAGGACAACTTCGCGAACTTGGAGGCGTGGCATACGCGTTGGCAGGGCGCTCACAACGACGGCTACGCACGTGCTGTGCTTGTCGGCCACGACTACAACACTGAGCACCAGCCCGACGAAGACGGCGATTGGTTCAAGCGCGTCGAGCTCAGCGACGGTTACGATGGCATCGTGGAGCACATCCGCGACACGATCGACGCTCACGCTGAGCCTATCACCGGCAGGGACTTCCACTGATGCGAAGCTATCTTATCATTCTGTGGCTGCTATTAGCCTCAACGAGCGACGCTTTTCTAGAGAATTGTCGAGAGGTTAAGAAGGATGAGAAGTGCAAGTCTGGTGAAGAACGCGCAGACTATACCGACGCCCGCGCAGGGCGCCCACCGCGGTCTGTCTACCGCTGTTGCAAAGACACATGCAAACAGATCAGGGCTAAGCCATGACCTGCATCGTCGCCGTCGTCCACGACGGCATCGTCTACATGGGCGGCGACAGCGCTGCCTCAGCATGGACCAACAGCTTCGTCCACACTCGCAGCGACTCTAAGGTCTTCAGGCTCGGCGAGGCCGTCGTCGGCTTCACCTCATCGTGGCGCATGGGTCAGGTGCTGCGTTACGAGCTGAAGTTGCCTGAGATTCCCGAAGGTTGTGAGCTGCACGAGTACATGGTCCGATGCTTCGTGCCCAAGTTACGCGAGGCCGCCAAACTGGCCGGCGTCCTGACGACGAAGGAGGGTGCCGAGTCACTGGGCCAGTTCCTCGTCGGCCTGCGAGGTCGCCTCTTCTGCGTCGACATTGACTTTGCTATAGCTGAGCACATAACGGGCTACATGTC
>CALKUN010000059.1 GCA_937996675.1 uncultured Candidatus Saccharibacteria bacterium | reverse complement strand
GGATAGTAAGAAACATGAATGGAATCCCAGCAGTTCCACCGATAGAAAAAATACGCCACATGAGGAACCCCCACCCGAGCCCTATGAGGGCATAGATAAATTGCTTCATTGAGAGTGGCCCGATCAGCTTGTCTTCAGACTCGACGTTTTGAGGTACTTTATATTGACCCATAAGAGTGACTTCTACTTAAAGTTCCCATGCTCATCCAGACCCTGCTGGATAGCCGTAGCATGCGTTCCGGAACGAAGCTGAGCAACTCCTGTGGCAGGATCGATGACTGGCTTACCAGCTGCATCTAGGACGTATGCATGCTCTCGAAGTGCCTGTATCGTATCCTTGCTCAGGTTACCACGCTGTGTCTTATCGGTAATAAGGTTTTGAACTTGGTTGGCATCCATTGATCTGATAGCGTTGTGGTCAACTACCTCAACTGTCTTTCCAGAAGCATCAGCTTGTAGAGTGTAAAACATCTCTTTTTGTGCTCCAGGCTTTGCTCCAGAGATCGCGGCTGAGTTCTTACCAGACATCTTTCCACCATCTGGACCTCCGGGTGCCGTGGCATCCATACCGTTTCCGCGGATGGCTTTGCGGTAGTTTGCCTCAGCGTTGGCGACATCGGCAGTGTGCGTTCCACCCGAAGCTGCTCGTGCGGTTACTACGGCGCCTTTTGCTCTGGCGACTGCATGATCTCTAAATTCTGGTTGTGAATCAAAGTCACCGTAGTTACGGTTAACAAACTGAGCATATTCCCTAGGATCCGACATGGAGTTTGCTGCAAGTCCTATCATATTGGCATCTCCAGATTTTGCGGCTTTTGCGGCATAGGCAAACCGCTCTTCGCGTGGTGCTTTCATAAGAAGTTTATTGAAGGCAGCAGCTTTTTGTTGCGCTTGTATTTCCTTAGGGGCCAATGGGTCTACCTGCGTAGACATTGCTTGATCGTATCTCAGCCCTGCTGCCTTTTCGATTTCATTTTGAACGCCGGTTATCTTGGATGCACGCTTAAGACGTGCGCCACGCGTATTGACGAGAGACCCGGCTCCAGCTCCAGCAAGGAATCCACCTAGCTTCGAATTTCCTCCGAGCACTTTGTTGTCAGATTGAATGATTTTGTTTTGAGCCATATTCTTTACGCCACCCTTGAGTGCAGTACCACCACCCTTGGCAAGATCGACGCCTTTGCTGGCTCGACCTGCAATGAACCCAGCTCCAGCTGCAAAGAGTTCCCCACCCCATTTGAAAGTCTTGGGGATGGCGATAAGTGCCATGAGTGGTGCGAGAGTTGCGGCGAGCTTGAGTGACAATGGGGCAGTTGGAGAATCTAGGGATTTTTGGAAGAGAAGAGACATAGCGATCATACCGGTAATAATGGGGAACATCATGCAGAGCTTGATCATGTTGGACCACCATCGCTTGAATATACTCTCAGTGTTTGGGAGTACCCATGCTACAAACGCCAACGGTGAAATAATGACGAGAATATATACGGCTATCTGCCGGAAGATGAGTCCGGCCATGCCGACGAGGACTGCCACGAGTGCTACCAGCGAGAATACGATGAGGAGCAAGATACCCAATGCACTCCCTCCCGCTCCTAGATCGAGTGAAAAGTTCGCGATATTTGCATCGCCATTGGTAATATTGGAGATCAACGCTGGTAGACCCGCACCCAGCAGATTTGAGAGATCCACGAGCGTCTGAATAATAAAGAATGATGCCATGGTGAGCACTGCAGCTGTCGCCAGGCGTGGCAACGTACGCTTCACGGTATAGGCATCCATACCGAGCCCATTGCCAAAGATAATGACGATGAAGACGAGTACATAGAGACCCAGGGCGAGGTCGCGAAAAGCCTTCCATACATTATAGAGATTTGTTGTTGTTGCCTGAGTCATAGGCGAGATTGTCATGAGTTCTATAAGGAAGCCACGTTTTGAGCCACTGGCATTTGTACCAATAAGGTTGGTGACAGACTTTTGTGTCAACTCGAAGAGCGGACAGAAGATAAAGCTGAGGAGCCCATCCATATCGGCATCACAGCGCTCAGAGCTGGCGATACCTTCGTCTAGACCCGTGCTCGTTTTTGTTGAGACATCAGAAGTGATCTTGTAGAGATTGTTTCCCCTTCCATTAAAACAAGACTGCCCTTTGGTCGATTTAATTCCACAGAACGCATAGTAGTCCTTTCCGTTTTCACCCACCGCCTTACCGTCTGCGGGTATTTTAGAATTTTCTAAAGCTCCAAATATATCTTTTGAGGTTCCATCTTGAGCTATTGCTCGGATATTTCGCTTTTCTCTATCTGTGACGTTGCCGGTATATTTTGTTCCTTGCGCTCCAGGATCTAATGAGGCGGATGCAGTAAATTCATCTCCTGCAGACCCAAGAGTTATAAAGGCATTATTTTTCCACACCCAGCTCCCGCTTTCTTCCTGGCGAAATTGGAATACGGGTGATCCACTACTGTCTGATTGCTGCGCATTGTACCAAAAGTCCAAGCCGCACGTAATGAGAGAGTCATATACCCATGCGCATTCGTCGGGAGTAAAGTTTGACGGTAGTTGCGTGATAGAATCAGCAGCCCGTGCTGGCTTAGCAAGCGCAAGCATCGACAATGCACCTATAAGAAAGATGGCGATGACGCTGAGTATTCGCTGACTGTACTGTTTGAATAAAGACATAATAACTACTTGAGAGTATATCAAACCTCATCCCAAGTTGTTATGCATATTCATGAAGTTAAAAACACTTATGTTGTATAGGGCTAATAAAAAGAAGCAATTACCGATATAATGATGAGCAATATGTATTTTTCTCTTAAAAACTCCGTAACTTCTCTCGCACTGATATTAAGTCTAGCCTTTCTTTCACTAGTTGCTATTCATTCCTTTTCTCCTCAGCTATCAAGCCTTGTCCTTCCTGGGGCTCAGGCAGCCTGTAATACAGTTGATTCATGCGAACGATCGCAACAGGATATAAATGAGCAGAATGCGGCGACCTGCAAGAACATAAGTGCTGCAGCTTGTGAGCAGCTGCTTAAGAGTCAGGCTGATGGAAGCAAAAAAGTGAACGGTGGTATCAATTCAAATGATGCCCTTACCTGTGATAACCTTGCGGCCACATCGATCGACGGCCAGTCTGTTACACCGTTCATTTCAAATAATGGCTTTATTAAACAATTGTGTGACGAGAATACTATCCCGGGACGAAGCGCGATTGAGGTGGTGATAGATCGTCTGGCTAACTACCTCGTTTTTCTCGTGGTGGGTATCTGTATGATCATGATCGTACTCGGGATCATTCAGGCTGGTACGTCTGGGCCTGGCGGAATAGGTGCTGCCAAGACGCG
>CALKUN010000058.1 GCA_937996675.1 uncultured Candidatus Saccharibacteria bacterium | reverse complement strand
CGTGATCGCCTGGACCTTTCTTGAGATTCGGACCCGTCACGGCGGGACGTATATCTACCGCGCCTCCGACGAAGCCACCGGCCACCGGCACTTGAAGTTTCAAGAGTGGCTTCGAGCGGAGGACGGAACTTGGTTTCGCACCGCTGACGTAACCACGTTTCGCGTGACCAGGCCAACCAAGGGAGACGAGTAGATGGACTCCCTTATCAAGGTCCCGATTCTTGATCACGGCTATCTAGCTCTCGTCGAAAGCTGGGGCAGCGACGAGCGAATCGTCGAGGCTGCGCGCATGTCTACCGGGAAGGGGTTTCAGGGTTGGGGACCCTTTGACACAGGGCCTTGCGATACTTGTTACGTGAAACCAGGACGTTGCTGGAACTGTAGCTATGCGAAAGAGGAGCACGCATGCCACCATTGCGGCGGCAATGGTCGCACAACGAAACCTGGCGACGAGAAGCTGCTCAAGTACCTCATGGACAATCACCACGATACACCCTTCGAGATGGCCGGCATGGTCATTGAGGTCCAAGCTCCGATCGTCGTGTTCAGGGAATGGCACCGGCATCGCACGCAAAGCTACAACGAGATGAGCGCTCGCTACGCGCCCCTGCCTGACATGAACTACGTCCCGACTGTAGAGCGCTGTCTCATCGGCGGTGGACACTTGACCAAACAGGCTGGGACGATAGCAGGCGCTGAGGCACTGACGACCGAGAACGCGGAGCACTTCCGCGACGCCCTCGGAGAGTTCTACGCCGACACTGAATCGCTCTACCAAGCTGCACTGAGTAAGGGTATCCCGAAAGAGCTAGCGCGTCTTTGCCTGCCCGTCGGGCGTTACAGCCGGATGCGAGCGAGCGCTAACCTTCGTGACTGGCTGGCCTTCCTGACGCTTCGATCGGACCATTTACCGTCAGGTAAATTCGCGCAATGGGAGATACGCCAATACGCTAACGGTGTCGGTGATTTGATTGCTCAAGTGTTCCCGCGCACCTTCAAACTGTTCATCGGACGCGCTGCCTAGCACTTCTTGCGCCCTCGCTCGTCGGTGCTATGCTCTGTAGATGTCGTCTGCCGCCTCTGCTCTCATTCTCCGACCCTACCAAAACACTTCAATCGCCGATGTGAAGGCTCACTTCTCAGCCGGCCGCAATCGAGTGGTATTCGTCGCTCCGGTAGGTTCCGGTAAGACAGCCTGCGCCGAGCACATGATAGCTCAGACGCTCGCCAGCTCAGGCGACGTTGACGTATGGTTCCTCGCTCACCGTGTCGAGCTCCTAGAGCAACCGGCGCGCAGATTTAAGCACCGAGGCATTCCCTTTGGGATGGTCAAGGCTGGCTCTAAACCAGCATCTAAGCATCGTGTGCAGATCGCCTCAGTGCAGACCCTAGCCAACCGTGAAGTAGACGAGCAGCGCGGACACGGTAGGATCTGCTTAGTGTTCGTCGATGAGGGACACCGGACTAAAGCAGCCACCTATCTCAGAATTTTGCGCGACTTAAAGCGTACATATGACGACGCCTACTTTATCTATCTCACCGCTACCCCCTACCGCCTCGACGGCCAAGGGTTGCAGGATGTGGCTGACGCTCTGGTTGAGGCCGCTACCCCGCCCCAGCTCATCGCAGATGGGTTCATCACTGAGGGCACGGTCATCG
>CALKUN010000057.1 GCA_937996675.1 uncultured Candidatus Saccharibacteria bacterium | reverse complement strand
GCAGGCGTACGGCGCGACCTGGGAGGCGTACCTGCCGCGCAACCCCTGCGCCTCCACCCCGTGGCGCGTCTGGCAGCTGGAGCAGGTGCCAACGCCCGACCTTCCCGGTGCCTGGGCCGACCCCTCGATCGAGAGCGACTGCTTGTCCTACCCCAAAAAGAACACAGGGCCGCTGCCGACGGGCCGCTTCTACTACAAGGCCGTCGGCGAAGTCAAGAAGGCGGTGGCACAGTGAGCGCGCGCGTATACGGACTGGTCCTGCTGCTCCTGTGCCGCTGCACGCTGGAGCCGAGCGCGCGCGGCGCGAGTGCCCCGCCGCGCCTCGTGAGCCAGAACTACGCCGGGGAGGACGGGTCGGTCTTCGCCAATCCGACGCCGTACGACTCGAAGCTCGGCACTTCCTGCGCGTTCTTACCCACGCAGGACGGCCAGCTGCGCTGCCTGCCGCAGCCCAGCGCGCAGCTGCTCTACGCGGACCCCGCGTGCGAGAGCCCGCCCTTCGCCGCGCGGCTGAAGTCCTGCGCGGACAAGCCGCGCTTCGCCCTGCTGCCCCGCTTCTACCAAACGTGCTCTTACGGCCCGGTGCTGGTCAGCTGGTCGGCCTTCTACGTCGGAGCGAGCGTGGTGCCGCCCGTGACGCTGTACACGGCCGACCAGGGTGCTTGCACCGGAGTCTCAGCGGGGGACTACGACGTGTTCTTGGCCCTCCCAGCTGATACCTCGGCCTTCGTCGCAGCGTCCCTCAAGTAATCCTCTTTGCGTCCTGCGTTTCACCATCAGGAAACATGGGTGCCCCGCAGAGTCCGTCCGCCACTCCGACGTTCCCCGCCACGATCACGCCGCCGGCCAACGGCGACAACCTCAACGCCACGACGCTGAACACCGACGTCGAGACGCCGCTGCAGAACGGCGTCGAAGCGGCGCGGCTGCTCACCTACGGGGGCGGAATCCGACGACGAGTGCAGTGCGTCAACGGCACGGATTTGGTAATCCAGCCGCTCGGCGCAGTCGTCGCCACTGTGGCTGGCTTGAACACCGTGGTCCCTTGGACTTCGGGCGCAGCCACGGTGACGCCGGGGGGTCTCGCGAACAACACGCGGTACTGGGTGTACGCTACTGCCGCGCTGAGCGCTGGCGCGGGTTCGCCGCCGGTTTTCGTGGTCTCGACGAACGCCCCCGACGCTGCTCTCAAGTATAGCTCGGCGAGCTCGGACCAGATGTACGTCAGCACGTTCTATACTGACGGCGCAGCGAGTATCTACAAGTACACACAAAACGATAACGAATACACATATCTAGGCGCTGCCGTCATCGGTGGTCCCTACCTTCTCGCAGGGGGCAGTGCTACTGTATCCGCGCCGATCACGATCGTGGGCGGAGCCATCCCCACGATCGCCTCAGCAGCCGAGCTGGGAGGAGTGATCAACACGTCCAGCGCGGGGCGCACTGCGACTTGCCAAGGCCCCCTCACCGACTACTGGTTCTTGCTCACCGACAATGGCGTGGCGGCGCAGCCGGCCTTCGCGAAGGTCGCGATCTTCGACGGAATGGGTACCGCGTCCTATGTAGTGAGCAACGCTGGCGTGGCGTTCTCTGTAGCAGTCGTCGGCTTCACCCTCTAGGAGGCTCCATGTCCCGACGAGCGCTGCGCTGGCTCAGGAATTGCATACACAAATATTGTGGTAATCCACAGTGCCACTGGTGCTATCCTTAGCCGTAGGAGGAACGCCATGAGACCTACACTCGACCAGCTGCAGAGCTACCTTGGGGCCGCGGAGCGCGGGCCGGTGAAGCCGGAGACGGCGCGCTGGGCGCGCAAGGTGCTGGAGGACGCGCTCCAGCGCGCGCAGCGTGCGGATCGCGCGCACTCGCTGCCGCCCAAGCCCGAGCCCATGACCTGGCACACCCGCTAGCGACGGTCAAAATTATTTTCTTGCGCCTTTGAGCCTGATCGCTCATGCTCTATTTCAGGAGCAAGAAAACAGATGCCAACTACCAGCCAGAACAGCCGCACCGCCGCCCTCGCCATCGCCCGCACCAAGGCCGCCTCACTCAGCGTGGGCGACTTCGTGCAGGTCACCTTCCCAGCGCTCAACAAGAACTGCACCCTGGTCGAGAACGACCGGGCGATCGCCGAGGAGCCGCGCCAGGCCAAGTGCAAGGTGCGCAAGATCATCAAGGTGTGCGCCGCGGTCTACACCGCCCTCGGTAAATCCCTGATGGACGACAACGACTCGCTGTGGGAGAAGATCGGCGGCAGTGAGTCAGACATGCAGGTTGATGGTAAGGACGTGACCTGGGAGCAGGTTAACCGCGATGAGAAGCTGATGGCCCAATATCGCGCAACCTGCTGGACCAACGTGGTCGTCGTCACCGACGGCAAGCGCACCTTCGTCGTGAACACCGAGGGCTACGAGTACGCGCGCTACGTCGGCCGCCTCGCCTAGCTCAGCTGAGGGCCAGCAGGCCCTCGGCTACCAGCCCGATATACTCTTCCCAAGGCCAGATGCCGCCCTCGGCGGCGTCTTTTCCACAATCATGGTGCGTGGTCGTCGGCGAGCTGCAGTGGGGTACCACGGCCTCGATTGGCAGCTTCAGCTCGTGCAGGAGCCACGCCACGAGCTTCGCCGAGGCGCGCAGCTGCTCTGCGGCCAGTGGCAGGCCCGCGTCAGTCTTGGATAGCTCCCCGGGCGTGCGCGCGACGTGCTCCACGCCCACGGAGCGAGCGTTCCAGCCACTGCAGTGCCAGGCCGTGTCGAGCGTGTCCACGAGCTGGTAGACCTCGCCGGCTTGGCCTACTAGGAAGTGCGCGCTCACCCGGTGGCCGCTGCTGGGCTCCGGATTGCGCAGGTGCGCGATCGCCCGGTCTGAGCGCACTTGGCCGTCGGTGTGGTGAATCGTGATGAGGTCTACTACAGTACCACCGCGCCCGCGGGTGTAGTTGGGGCTCGGCGCCCAGGTGGCCAGGGGATAGCGCATCAGTCTGCGGCTTCTTCCGGCTCAGGCGCGGGCAACTCCACCGTAACCTCGATGTTGATCGTCGTGGTCTGGGGCTGTGCCTCCACCGTCTGCTCCTCGCCCTCGGAGACCGAGATGCCGGTGGCGATGCCCTGTTCGGCGAGCGCGTTGGATCGCTCCTCGGCGTCCTCGACGCTGGAGAAGCCCCGCTCGTGCTGGCGCGGGTAGTCGGGCAGGTCGTAGCTCACTGTGAAGCTCACTTCTTCACCGCGCGCAGCTGCGCCTCGATCGTCGCGCCGTCGGCGTTGATAGTCTCGATCGCCGTCGCGCCCTGCGGCAGCTCGGCGGCGGCTCGCGCGGCGCGCTGGGCCTTGTAGGCGGCGAAGAGGGCCTTGAGCAGGTCTACGAGCCACACGGCTACCAACCCCCGTGCTTGCAGGCAGTGTCGGCGAGCACGTCCAGGCCCGCGGCCTTGGCCTCGGCGGCGATGTCCGTGTCCCCGGTGGAGCGGGCCGTGTTCGCCGCCTGGAGCGCCTCAGCTGCACTCTTGGCTGTCTGCTGGCAGAGCTGGGCCTGGGCGCAGACCTTGGCCTTCTTGGGGCTGGCGGAGGCCACGCAGTCGATCGTGGCCTTGTGGACGCGGGCGGCCAGGCTCTGCTGCTTGGCGAGCGGCGCGGGGCAGCCGAGGAGGACGCAGGCGGTGGGGATTAAGTACTTGAGCATGGGGTTTCTCTAGTTGCAGGCGCTGCTCGCGCTGGCGCAGTTGAAGCTAGCGATGTTCGCGTACATGTTGAGGTTGAGCGCGCTGTGGGGCTTGGAGGCGACGCTCGTGGTCGTCGTGGTCTTGACCTCCTGGCAGCCCGAGCAGGTGCAGCGCATGCCCGAGGGGCAGGG
>CALKUN010000056.1 GCA_937996675.1 uncultured Candidatus Saccharibacteria bacterium | reverse complement strand
AAGTACGTTGCCGCAACTGGCTACGTCAAAGCCCTCAAGGGGAACTGGATCTCAAAATATCGCGCTTACGAATACTCGCTAGGTCAGGAGATCATGCGACGTATTCAGAGTATGCTCGGAACCATTCCGGTGATTCCTGGACCGACCAGTTGTTTCCGTACCGACGTGCTCGAACACCTCGACTTTACAACCCCAAACATTACTGAAGATTTTGATATTACTCTGCAGCTGCACCGTAATAAGCTTGGTAAGATCCAATACATCCCATCGGCTGTCACGTGGACACAAGATCCAAAAGACTACCGTGACTACGCGAAGCAAGTCTCACGATGGTACCGTGGATTCTGGCAGGGGATTATGCAGCGACGCGTTGGGCTTGGTTTTCAGCGTATCGATGCTTACCTCGGTTACCAAATGATCGAAATGTTTATTTACTATCTAAACCTTATGGTATTGCTTCCAATCTTGCTCATCCAAGGGCACGGTGTGTACTCGCTCGCCATTACCTTCCTGATCGACTGTGTTATTTTCTTTGCCACCACTATCATGGCAGCCATGGCGCATAAGCGACTCGACGTTCTTGAGGCTTTCCCACTTTTCTATATTCTTCGACTCACCAACATGGTGATCTATCTCAAGGAATTTATGGAAGTTGTAATCTTGCGACGACACCGACTTTCGTATACCCCTTGGGATACTGAAGGCCGACGTTATCGTATGCCGGTTGGAGCAACAGAAGGAGGAACTGAATAATGCGTCGTAAACTCGGTAATATAGCGCTCTACGCCCTCGCCATTCTTTTCTTGGGATACCACTTGTTTCCAATTGGAGCCGGTATATCTTCTAAGGTAGCCGATCAAACGTCTGCGAAGACGACAATAAAGTCACTCACTGACTCTGCTCAGTGTGTTGCTTCTGATAGTGCCTATGACAGGCTCACGTATGGTAATCCGCTTACAGATCCGCTCTACACGACGCTTCCATACAAAGATCCAGCACAACTACCTGTGTCTGGTACAAATCTTGTAAAGAATACAGGGTTCAAGACAATTGACCCAGAAACAAAGCTGCCAACAAGCTGGGATACCAGCCAGGTTGGTAATAACAACGGTAAGTTCTCACTAACAGCTGGACCACTCGGCACAACTGCCGCTCGAGTTGAAGTGACGCAATACAAAGACGGTGATGCCAAGTGGGTGACAGAAGCAATGCCTGTCAAGCCAGGTGAGTTTTATCGATTTGAGACACAGTATCGCACGTCGGCCTACACATATGCATTGGTTGATTTTAGCTACGCTGATGGGAGCCATAATTACGTGATCTTGCAGCCAGTACACCCGTCAGGTAGCTCATGGCAAACATACCGTACATCTTTTGTGGTACCAGCTAATGTTGTGACGATGAGTGTCAGCCAGGTTATTGATCAAGCCGGCATCCTTGATTCGACTGGGTACAAGCTCGTCAAAGAGCCATTGCCAAAGTTCAACCGTGGACTTGTTTCGCTCAACTTTGATGATGGTTGGCGCTCTATCTATGAGAATGGCTTGCCGCTCTTCGAGAAATACGATATCAAGACTACTCAATACATCATTAGTGGTGTCCTTGATCAGCCAGCCTATATGACGCCGAAGATGATTGATGAGTTTGAGGCCAAAGGTCACGAGATTGGATCACACACGATGCAGCACGAGGATCTCGCTACAACCAATGACGAGAATGCCAAAAAGACACTCGCTGGAAGTCGAGCTACGCTCAGTCACTTCTACGACTGGCGTGTACGAAACTTCGCCCCGCCGTATGGTCACTACAGTGACTCGGTCAAAAACTATGTTCAACAGTGCTATGAAAGTATGCGCGGTACTGAGACGGGCTTTAATACAGCTGAGTATGACCGATACGATCTCAAGGTGATGAATATCGAGCTCACTACGAAGCCGGAAGAAGTTGCCACAGCGGTACGTTTCGCACGCGACCATAAGCTCTGGCTTGTCCTCGTCTACCACGAGGTAGACTCCAAGTCGGAGAGTGCTTACGCGGCCAACTTGGCAGATCTCGAGAAGCACATCAAGACAATCAAGGATGAACAGGTCCAGGTCGTCACCATGGCCGAAGGCCTTGCTGAGACACTCCCACAGCTCAAGCGTTAATACTAAAAATCCCACCTCGCGGTGGGGTTTTTAATTATTAGGCCTTCTTGATATCTAGTACTGTCGCACTCGGCAATTTGGCGAGTGCAGAGGACTCAATGAGAATCTTTGAGGC
>CALKUN010000055.1 GCA_937996675.1 uncultured Candidatus Saccharibacteria bacterium | reverse complement strand
ACTGACCGAGCGCAAGACCAAGAAGGGTCGACGATTCTGGGGATGCTCTCGATATCCAGAGTGCGACTTTGCAACCTGGACGAAGCCAAAGATGCCCGAGGACGAACTAAAAAATAGTGAGGTATAGGGGCCGGATTGTGCTGAGAGCGCTCAGTGGCGGTTACGCGCAGAAGAAAATCTGCGGCTCTAGGAGCGGTGAAGTCTAAGCCAAGCCGATGAAAACCCGAGACGGTACGATCTCGGGTTTTCATTTGCGGTATAATCGGCTTAATGACCAACCAACCCGACAGACCAAAAGTAGGTATTGGCACGCTAATCTTCCGAGGCGACAAGATATTGCTTGGTCGACGGCTCTCGAGTCATGGAGCAGGAACGTGGCAAATACCGGGTGGCCATCTGGAGTTTGGTGAGAGTTTTGAAGAGTGCGCCGTTCGTGAAGGGCTAGAAGAGACTGGCCTGACTGACTTGCGAGCTATTGATATCGTCTCGGTGAGTAATGATATTGCATACGATAAGCACTACATCACTGTCGGGGTACTCGTGGAATCAAAGCATGGCGAGCCTACGTCACCCGAGACAGAGCATTCATCGGAGTGGCATTGGCATGACCCCAATGATCTTCCCAAGCCCATGTTTGCACATAGTGAACGCACAGTGAAGAACTGGTTGAGCAACCAGATATACAATAAGGATAATAATTGACCAATACACAAAATATGCTATAGTATAGTTACTTGTCCGAATGGATGAGGCCCTGCTTTGCAGGAATCCCTTCTGGAGTTCCCATGATTGGCAAATTGCTCTTTCGCATCACCCCCTTGTCGTTCAACACGACACCCATCTCGATCAGCTGGTTCCTCCGGCGTTCGCTCTTCCTGATCACTGCCGCAGCGGCCTTCTTGGCCTACGCGCTGTATTTCCACGACTTCGCCGACCGCAACCAGTCGTTGGTCGAGGCGATGACCACTTCTTCCGCGCCAAACGATCCGTGGGTTGGCTTCTTCATCTTCTTCGCGCCGCTCGGCGTCGTGGTGATGGCGTTGCGCAATTTCCTTGTGATCCGCTCGTCCGGGATGCACAACATCCCCTGGGAGCGGTCCTTCGCCACGGTGTTCGCCAACGGTATCTGCGCCGTGCTGTGCATCTTCGCAGCCATGCAGTTCACCTCGTACGGCTACCTCAGCGCCATCATCGGCCTGAGCAGTGTGTGGTTCGTCTACCAGGCATTCGATGACTACGGATTCGTTCGGGTCAACCAGGCCGTCGAGCTGGGGATGGTGACCGCGAACTACTAGCCATTCATCTTGCAGGGTTACCCCGGCTCGCATCAGCGAGCCGGGGTTTCTCGTCTGCATCGTGTTAAGCTAAAATATATTGCAATTTACACAAAAAAGTGATATAATAATATCACCCTTTGAAATCTAAATAGTCAGCCCACCACAACCAAGCCCCTAGGAGGCACAAATGGACATCAAGGAATGCGTCAAGGTATCAGTCGGTCTCGAAAGCCCATTCAACTACCCCGGAAGCAGTCCCGAAAGAGGAGAGCACATCTTCGATCTCGGAGAGATCCTGGTCTTCTTCGCCCAGCTCTGCATGCAGGGCGGGGACAACCGGAGTACTCAGTTCGTGTTCGCAGAGACCCACAGGGGTTGGCCCGTTCTGGAACTGCGCGCTGATCGACTGATCGTGCCGCTGCCGGACAGCATGCTCCCGGAAGGCACCGGCCCATACGAAACAGTGGGCTATACCTTCCGCTTCGAGCCCAACGCGGCTGCCGGTGTCGCCGGTTGGGGCATCTTCATGCAGATGGCCTATCCGTTCATCGCGTTTCATCCCGAGATGTGTTCGGAAGCCGTGCTCGAGTTCGTTCGTGCGCATGAGGCGCTCATCAAGAGCTAGATGCAAGCGTTGTGGTGGTACGGTGGGGCCTACGGGCCCCATCACCACACCAGGCTGACTGTTTAGATATTCAAATAAAACTAGGTTAGAGGAGGAGAGAAGGACCGCTTTCAAGCGAACCTTTTTGAAACCGCTTACCTACGAGAGCATAAAAAAGTCAGGTGACAACCGTTGACCTCACCAAATCATCATGATATAATAGTGCTTGAGTTTTTAGGATACGCATTAAAGAGGGTGAGGATTTTAATCTGTTATGAGTACTAACGTAAACAATTCTACGGCAGCACCGCTGCGCGATCTCGTTGACACACTTATCGACGAGAGTTTGAGCTTGCTCAAAAAAGACCGAGACCGAGAAGTCGTGGCCAAGCGTCATGGAATCAAGTCACACAAGCCACATACACTCGAACAAATCGGCTCACAGCTCGACATTACTCGAGAACGTGTCCGTCAGATCGAAAAGGCTGCACTGACCAAGATTCGTGATCAGTTTAATCAAGAAAATGCCGCACGAGAATCTGTCGTGGCACATCTTCAGTCACAAGGTGGCGTAACACAGCTCAGCACATTGGCTGATTCTCTGAAGCTCTCAGAAGCTGAGCACCCAAGCCTCGCATATCTGGTGCGAATTACTCCAGAAGTCGTGCTTGTCGAGCAGACTGAAGAGTTGTCTCCTGTGGTAGCTCTCGTAGATCAGTACGATCGCGAAAGCATTCTCGAGCTCAACTCACGCCTAGCTCAGATAGTGGCTGGATTTGGTAAGCCGGTAAAATTTGATCGTCTTCACGGCGCAGTTGATGGTCCGCATAGCAAGGTAGCTTTGCAGGAACTTGCTTCAGCTTCAAAGAAACTATCTGACCTTGAAGGCAGCTGGGGGCTGACACAGTGGCCTGAGGTAAACCCTAAGAGCATCCGCGATAAGACGTATCTTGTTCTCAAGAAGGCTGGACGTCCAATGCACTTTACCGAAATCGCTGCTAAGATCGCCAAGCTTCAGGCGAATCCAAAGCCAGTAACAACTCAGGCTGTACACAACGAGCTCATCAAAGATAGCCGTTTTGTCCTGATCGGTCGTGGTATCTACGCACTCGCAGAGTGGGGCTACCAGGCTGGTACCGTGGCCGACATCATCGAGAGCATTCTCCGTGAAGAGTCACCACTGAGCCGCGAGGAGATCATCAAGCGCGTCCTCGCACGTCGCCAGGTGAAGGTCGCAACAATCGCTCTCAACCTCCAGGAAAAAGAGCAGTTCGAACGAGTCGCCAAAGGTCTCTACAAGCTCAAAGACAACTTCGTTGCTGAACCACGCAAACGACGTGGTCGCCCAGCTCAAACTGCCTAATCTTTGGCAGTCCTGCCAGATGTTCTCTCGCTTCTGGATAGGTTACAATAAGAGCATATAAAGCTTAAGATTAGGCACATTTTTATTCCATGGATTTACTACTGCAAATATTCGGCACGGTCTTTTCGGTCATCGGCATCGTTCTCTTCCAATATTGGGGATGGACGCTGATAGCTGCGTATTTGATATGGCAGATCTGGCAGAATCGTCGTCGAGTGCAGTTTGTAGATAGCACTGAGCACAGTATGCTCAAGATCATCGTGCCAAAGAATAATGACAAGAAAGAGCTCTCGGCCGAGCAGCTCTTTGCGAGTTTGCACGGAATCTTGCGCACGAAGGGTGAGCTCGAGCAGGGTGGCATCATACAGGAGCACGTCAGCTTTGAGATCGTGTCTGAGAAGAACGTGATCAACTTCTACGTGTGGGTACCGACGCATCTCCAGGACTATGTGGAGAGCCAGATCTACGCCCAGTATCCGACGGTGCAGATCCTCAAGAACGCTGAAGATTATTCCAAGCAAGACCTTGAAGGCAAGCTGACGGTCGTATCTAATATCAAGACGACTCGTGACGACATTTATCCGATCAAGACGTTCGCGACCTTTGAAGTCGACCCGCTCGCCGGTATCACGACGGTCCTTGCATCGCTTGAGGATACCGAAGAGCTGTGGGTACAGTTCCTTATGCGCCCGGTCGATGACTCATGGCACGCCAAGAGCTTCTCGTACATCGAAGAGTCGAAGAACGGGAAGAAAAAAGGCATCTTTGATAACTGGGAGCAGCGACTCTTTATGCTGCCGCTCGAGTTGATCGTAGCATTTCTCGAGGCTGCTTTTGCACCGAAGGCTGACGGCAAGCCGGATGCTAAAAAAGATGAGAAGAAAGAACTCTCTACCGGGCAGACTACAGTCCACTCAGCTATCGAGGCCAAAGCAGAAAAGATCGGCTACACAGTCGAGATCCGTGTAGCCTATATCGGGGATAGTGCCGATGTCGCCAAGCAGCGTCTTCAGGCGCTCTTCGGCGGGTTCAAGCAGTTCAACTCGATTAACCTCAATGGTTTGACCGGGGGAGGGTATGACACGACCCCTGAAGCTATACAGGACTACCGGGCGCGATACTTCTCGACAAATGGATTCATCCTCAACGTAGAAGAACTCGCCAGCTTGTATCACTTGCCACACATGAGTGTGGAGACGCCGAGCATTGCCTGGACGACCACCAAGGTAGGCGAGCCACCAGTGAACCTCCCAACCCTCGCCAACTCCAGCCAAGAATCACTCAGTCTCATCGGTACAACTACCTTCCGACAGGGCAATATCAAGTTTGGTATCAAGCGAGAAGATCGCAAGCGTCACCTGTACATCATCGGTAAGTCTGGATCGGGTAAATCATTCTTGCTCCTCCTTCTCGTGCTCTCCGATATCTATCATGACCAGGGCTTTGCTATCGTTGATCCGCACGGTGACTTTGCCCAAGACGCTATCAAGTACATCCCTGAACACCGCATGAAGGACGTCGTGTACTTCAACCCGCACGACCAAGAATTCCCAATTGCTTTCAACCCGATGGAGAACGATGATCCGAACATGCGTGGATCGATCGCATCCGAGATCATCGGCGTCCTCAAGAAGATGTTTGCCGACTCTTGGGGTCCTCGACTCGAGCACATCCTGCGCTTCACACTCCTGGCTCTTCTCGAGACCGATGAGCCAAACCTTCTCGGAATCGTGCGCATGCTTACTGATAAGAAGTATCGTAATGAAGTCCTGGCACAGGTGAATGACCTCACAGTGAAGTCCTTCTGGGTGAATGAGTTTGCTGCCTGGAATGATAAGTTTGCCACCGAGGCTGTGGCGCCTATTCTTAACAAGGTCGGAGCCTTTACGGCCAACCCACTCATCCGTAATGTTATCGGGCAGAGTAAGTCATCGTTTGATATCCGTAAGATGATGGACGAAGGGAAGATCTTGATCTGCGATCTCTCTCGAGGTCGACTCGGAGAAGACAATGCGTCTACACTCGGTGCCTTGCTCATTACGAAGATTCAGCTAGCTGCCATGAGTCGAGCGAACGTCGGTATAGACGAACGCCGACCGTTCTACCTCTATGTCGACGAGTTTCAAAACTTTGCGACGGAGTCATTTGCGGTCATTTTGTCAGAAGCCCGTAAGTATGGTCTCTATCTCACGGTAGCAAACCAGTATGTTGCTCAGATGGGTGAGGAAGTCCGTAACGCAGTCTTTGGTAACGTCGGTAGCATGATGACCTTCCGTGTCGGTGCAGATGATGCGACGGCTCTCGCGCGATACTTCGAGCCAGCCTTCGAGCCGAATGATCTGACCAACCTCTCACTCCAGAACATTTACGTCACGATGAGTATCGATGGTGATACGAGTATGCCATTCTCTGGTAAGACCTTGATGCTACCGAAGCCGGCCGACGATCGTACGGCCGAGATCATGGCGATGAGCCGTGAGAAGTACAATAACGACAAGGCGACCGTGGAGGCCATTATCGGTGGCTGGACCGGACTTGCTCCAGCAATTGCAGCTGATAGCGCAACCGAGGCCCAACCTGGGGGAGAGCAACCAGCTGGTGGACTAGCTCACACAGCCCAGACCCCTCCCGCACAACCCACACAGCCGGAACGCTCTACGCTGCGTGTAGCGGACGCCGAGCCACGCAACTACTCAGACCTTGTGAAGAGTGCTCATGGGTCCGACAATAAGCGTAGCGGGCAGGGAAATGCCTCTAACGGGCAACGTAGTGGGGGAAATGGTGGCGGTAATCGTAGCAACGATAGAAACCGCTCTCGCAACAACAACTCTCGCCCACGTTCAAACTCGAACTCTCGATAAATAAAACCGAGAAAACCCCAAGATACTATGTATCTTGGGGTTTTTGTTTCTGATTCGTTCTGGCAGGCGATCTTACGCGTCTGTACTGTTAGTACTCCCCTCCTATGCAAACCTGGTAGAGTAGAGGGCTACGGCGGTAGATCGCCGCCAGGTTGGCTAACCCGTGGCAGCTATTGGTTTCAAGAGGGGCTACAAGCGGCATGTGTACAAATATAGTAGTAAGCACTAAATACGCGTAGCTAGAAGTGTGGTGGAGAATGGCGCGACAGACGCAAAATGCGAAATCTCCAGATGTAGAGGATAGGAAAGAGGTACTAGCACAAGCATAACCGTAATTAACAAAGTGTCGCACAATGTATCTTTTGCGACATTAACCTTTGATTTAAAACATAGTCTACGTGTCGCGGGCTTTGGCTTGTACGCGCTCTACATGTACTGTGGCTGTCATTCTCTCGATCTAGATCTGGTACTTATGGCTCCTAACTGATGTATTTACATCATTTAAAACGTGTAAAAATTACACCTAAGTAAATATGCACAAATTCATAAAAATTTACAAAAAGTTTTTTGGCTGACAAATTGTTGTGTAGGCCGAGGATTATGTAAATGCGTGTTAGTGCATATACAACGTGGTTAAATGTACAAAATAGCACAGAAAAGGGTGTCCCCTGGGTAAACCTAATATTTTACAGGTTTGTACAGGTTGGGATTTTGGGTTCGTTTCGCCCCCTCGCCTACGTCGCAAAAGCTGTGAAACATTGATATTTCACAAAGAATGTCGCGCAATAGTACTTCCTCTATCGAGAGCCTATCTGTTGGCTCCCCTACTCTTTTTGTGAGGATCACCCTTATTTGTAGTACGTGCGGCCAGATACTCGGGTGTCGATGTACTGAGTCACTGGCTTCTTGGTCTCGGTGGCGGACTTAAAGGTCTTCTTGGCGGCTTCTATCTGAGCCTTGGCTGATCCAGTCGTGTCCGTCTTGATCGTGATGCCACTATCGAGGATGAAGATCGCCTCTTGGGTAGTGTCATTGATCGTAACGTTGGCGATGGTGAGCTGTTGCTCCCCCGCTGTCTTGTAGGCTTCGAGTACGAAGCTGATAAATCCGGCATCAGCTACCTTCTTCCCTGCCTCAACGGATAGCTGGGCCGTATCGGTGACGCTCCCCTTTACATTATCCTTGGCAGTCGCCTGCCTTAGGATTCGCCCATCTGCCCCAATCAGCCAGCTCTGCGCACCTGTTTTCCAGATGAGAGCGGGTGCTGTCTCGGTGACCTGTACCTGCAGGGTCAAAAAGATTGTTCGGTATATGTTCACTTTTGAGAAGGTAGGATAGGCTTTGCGCAGGGTTGTGTCGAGCTCATGCACATCAGTAAAGAGAATGTTTCTCTGGAGCGGGATCTTATCAAAATAGGCATCTATCGTCTCGGTGACTTGCTGCTCGCTGACAGTGTTGGATCCTTTGAGCGTGATCTTGCGTACATTGAGCCAGCCAGAAAAGAACGCAATCCAAACCACGAGACTGATGGCAGCCAAGAATCCGGCGGTCCGAAAGATATTGCGCCAGGCCCACGGGCGCTTGGGTGGAGCCATGTCTCCCGATACGATGACACGTTCAGCTCGCGCTGAGTTGTCGGGCGTATCGGTGGGATTAGTCACGCCAAAGCGTGAACGCCGCACGCGGCGGACAGTACGATCGCGATCTTCAGCCATGGTGTTTTCCTGTCTTAATCACGAGTTCGGCAAGCTCAACAGCCGCGTCAGACTTCGCGAGTCGTCCAATGGCTTCGCTGAGGTGCTTGCGGTCATTTGGGTGCTTGAGGAGGCTCTCAACGGCCTCAACCAGTGTCTCGGGCGTGAGATGATCCTGCTCAATCACGCGGGCGGCTCCTTTGTGACTGAAGAACGCCGCATTAGCAACTTGATGGTCGTTGGCAGCCCCCGGCCACGGGATGAGAATGACTGGCTTGTGGAAGTGTGCGAGCTCGGCCAGTGTGGTGGCGCCAGCCCGTGAGATGACGACATCGGCTCGTTGATATACGTCGGCCAGCTCTTCGCCCAGTCTCTCGACTGGATAGTAGTGCGGACGGGCATGCTTGGTGGCCTCGGCGATGCTGTGCGTGCCGGCTTGGTGAATGATCTGCACGTGTTGGGTCAGGGTATCGAGAGACTCCCAGATGATCTGGTTGATTGGGAGTGCGCCTTGTGATCCACCGATGACCAGCAGTACTGGTCGCTTGGGGTCGAGCTTGAAATGCTTGTCGGCCCGCGCAGCAATCCCGGATGAGAGGGCTTCACGGATCGGACTGCCGGTGTATGTCAGGTGAGCCTTTGTCTTGAGCTTATCAAAATGCTTGATCGGAAACCCTGTCGCGATGGCCGATGCTTTGCGAGCTAGGATGCGATTGGCTAGCCCCATGATCGAGTCAGACTCGTGGATAACGAGTGGGATGCCGAGCTGGGCGGCAGCTTGTCCGACCGGCACGGACGGATTGCTTCCCTTCGTAAACACTACGTCAGGGTTGAGCTCGCGCAAGATTGCGCGGGCCCGTCGACGGCCATTGATATACCGGCCTGCGTCTTTGATGTTGGCGCGGATTGTTTTGATATCCGTGAGCTCGGTCACGACGCCACGACCGTACCGGCGGAACTTGCCGGACGGCACACTGTAGTACTTCAGGCCCTGGGCTTCGACGAGCTTCTGCTCGGCTGCATCGCCCGTGCCGATGAAGAATATCTCAGCTGATTTGATCTGGGAGCGGAGAGCTTGAGACAGCGCTAGCACTGGCATCAGATGTCCTCCGGTTCCGCCGCCGGATACTACGATCCTCATTGGCTGCTTCCCTTTCTGTATAACGCGAAATATTCTGCAGGATTCCCACTGCCACCAGACTGGCGATCAGACTCGTACCGCCATAGCTGATGAACGGGAGTGGGATCCCTGTCAATGGAATGAGGCTGAGCATGGCCATCATGTTGATGAGGGCCTGAATGGTGAGCCAAGTAATGATGCCGGTCGCAATCATGCGGCTGAGTCGGTCTGGGGCCTGGCGACAGATCCGAAGACCACGCCAAGCCAGCGATGAGAACAGGCCGACCACGAGCAGCGTGCCCCAGAGTCCAAACTGCTCCCCTACTATCGCAAAGATTGAGTCGTTGGTCGACTCTGGCAGGTAGCCGTACGATTGGAGACTGTTTCCCAACCCCCTGCCGAGGATTCCCCCACTCCCCATGGCGATGAGCGCTTGGTTGATGTGATAGTCTGCCCCGGTGACATCATCGGTGTGGTTGAAGAAGCTGGCTAGTCGGGCCAAGCGGTATGGGAAGAGTGCTACTAGGAGGCCAGCTCCGGCTAGGAATCCGCCCATGCCGATACCAAAGATCCAGATAGGCGCATCTGAGACAAAGAACACTGCCAGGCCAGCTCCGAGCAAGACCAGGCCGGTACCCATGTCTCGCTGGATGACAATGGAGAGAATGGCGGTAATCGTCAGGACGAGCATGACCGGCAGGAGCCCCTGCTTGATTGAACGGAGTTTGGTGCGGTTGGCATCCAGCCATGTCGCCAGCCACAGTACCAGTGAGAGCTTGAGAAACTCAGCCGGCTGGAAGCTCAAGAATCCGAGCCGGACCCAACGACTCGCACCATTGACGTGCGTGGAGAGCCCTGGCACCAGTACGAGGAGCATCAAGAAGAGTGATATGCCGAGCATCCAGGGTGCCCAGACTTTCCAGGTGTCGTACTTGATACGTGAGGCAAAGAACCAACCGGCTAGCCCGATGGCGAGATTGCCTAGCTGACTGTAGAAGAACGAGTTCCGGTCACTCGTACCGCCGGTGATGTTGAAGTTTGCGATGGAACCAGTAGAGTAAATCACGATCATGCCGACAGCGATCAGCGCCAGCACCATGAGGCCGAGAAAGTAGTCCGGGCGATGGTAGGGCCGCTGTCGGAGCTGTTCAATAATTCCTGTCGGACTGAGTCCGACTGTCCTGCTCTGTCTAGCCACGAGCGATCAGACCGATGATGAGTCCAAAGGTCCCCATAATCGCGCCGATGACCCAGAGTCTCATGGTGACTTTTGTTTCAGGCCAGCCGATCGCCTCCAAGTGATGATGGAGTGGTGCAGAGAGAAATACTCTGCGCTTGAAGACCTTTTTGGAGAATACCTGGATGAAGCTGGAGCCAGCCTCCATCACGAAGACGATACCGATAATTGGGAGGACAAAGACGGAGTTGGTCAGCATGGCGATGACGCCGAGGACGGCACCAAGGGCGGTCGATCCCACTTGCCCCATGAAGAAGCGGGCTGGGAAAATATTAAACCATGTATAGGCCAAGAGTGCACCGACCAGTGTAGCGCAGAATCCAGCCAACATTGGGAGACCCGAGAAGAAGCTGATGACCGCAAAGCTTCCAAATGCCAGTGACAGAAGCCCACCAGCCAGCCCATCGAGTCCATCAGTAATTGAAACGGCCTTCGTAGTCGAGAAGACGACTGTGATGAAGAGCGGAATGTAGAGCCACCCAATTGAGAAGTCCCCAACTGCTGGCACGTGGATGAGGTCGTAGCCGAGCTTGTAGTGGAAGTAGAGCGCTAGGATGAGTGAGAGGCTGACGAGTGCAATAGCTTGGGTCTTGGCCTTGAGTCCACCGCTGAGATTGGCAAAGCCAAAGATATTTGAGAAGTCATCAATGAGACCGAGTCCACCAAAGAGACCGAGGGCTGCCAGTGGGAGCCAGGTTTGGTTACGGTCGAGGTTGAAGAAGAATGTGATGAGGACAACTGAGATCAGGACGATTGAGCCAGCCATTGTCGGGATGTTGCGACGGTGCTTGGCGGCATGGAGCTTCTGAAAGACCGGTGCTGCTTCTCCGGTGACTGCCTGGGAACGTTGTTTGCGCCACCACTGGTGCTTGTAGGCTAGGTTCGTAAAGATAGGTGTAGCGAGCATAGCGAGAACAAAGCCACCAAAAGCGAGCCAGAGGACAGGAATCAGTGCAGTTGTGAATTGGTCAAAGTTGAGTGTTGGCTGCATAGTATTGGCATAATTATATCACTTATGGTGATCTGTCACATAGCTCGTGTGGGTATTGATAGCTGTGAAATATGATGGTACTATATGTATCCGTTTCCCCGAGGTTCTCCGAAAGGACCACAATGAAAGCAACTGAAGTACCTTACGAATGCCACACCGTCCTTGATGATGGCGCGGCCACTCGCTGCTCGGCTTGCGAGCGCGTGCTCACATGGGATCGATCCACCGACATCCCGGACACCTGTCCCCGATGCGGGACGGAGCTGATGTACGTCGCCACGCTGTTCTGGCACGATGGCGAGACCCTGGCAGAGGCCACCGAACGCGCCACCGAGCGCTATCCGATCCACCTCTCCTTCATCGGCTGGGTGTACGGACGGCCCGGCTTTTACGAGCTCGTTGGTGACCACGATGAGTGCGAGCTGGCTGATTGCGAGGAGCTCGATCACCTGATCGATCTCGTCAACGCCTAGACACCCATACCCACATTCCCCCATGTCCTCTTCTCACGAAGGGTGACCTCTGGGGGTTTCAACTTATGCAACATGCTTATAGTTGCATAATATGAATATTTATTGTATTATATCGATATTCCGAATATTCCCGAAAGGACCTACTAGAATGCATAGTGAAGTCACAGAGTTGGCGACAGTTGTCGCGAATGTGCAGGGAGCTTCCATCGCTGAGGTGGAGGCTGAGATGAATCGAATCGTCAGCACGTCGTGCACGCTGCTGATCCACAACGCATCGCTTGCCACTTGTGGCTGGTGCGGTCAGACCTCGGTCGGTCAACAGTGCAATCGGTGCGGACGTGAGTTCGTGTTCATCGCTCGCTACGGCGAGGCTGATGGCACGGCCGGCCTTACGGATACCGAGATCCAGTGTCTCCGCACAGGGCCGATCTACGTCGGTCGTGTGACTGGCGAGAATCGTCGGCTTGTGGTCGCCGAACTCAACCCGCGTTGGCTCGACTTTGTCTCGTAAGGGACTTTGCGCTCTTTGTGTAGCTTCGGCTGCACAAGGAGCGCCGCTTTATTTAGTAGCCTTGAGGCAGATTGTTTTAAGGCTAGTACCGGCTCATCTTATAGTGATGCCCAGCAAGGCTTAGCATTGGTAGGAAGCTGAAGCGTACTCAAAGTACGGTGAAGTTTTCTACCAAGCGTAAACGCAGCTGGGCGCGCTAGAAGTGAGCCGCATACTAAATATCTAAGATCAAGAAGGTGGGATGTTGTAGTACTTGAATAGCTCCTTGGCGATTTCAGCGAAAGCCGGCACGGCGCTGCGCTCAGCGAAGGTGTTGGTCTGCGGATAGTCGACGCGGACGAGAATGATGAATTGAGGGTTATCCACAGGGGCAAAGCCGATAAATGAGCCGATGTTCTTGTCGGTCTCATAGCCCTTCCCGTCGGCGCGTGGCACTTGGGCCGTACCGGTCTTACCGGCGATTTTGTAGCCCGGAATGCGTGTCAGGTAGCCCGATCCCCCTTCGACCACCTTGATCATCATTTGTGCCACAGCGTCAGCATTTTCTTTCTTAATAAGCTGTTGCACCTGGGGCTTGTGTTCAAGCTGAGTGATCTTGCCATCCGTAGCGATCGTCTTATCAATCACGTACGGCTTGACGAGAGTACCACCATTGGCAATCGCCGAGAGAGCGGTGATCATCTGAAGGCTCGTGGTACCAATACCCTGCCCAAAAGTCATGTTGGCATAGTCGATATCGGCTGCTTTGGGATCCTTCAATTTACCTGAAGCCTCTCCAGCTAGGTCCACGCCGGTTTTCTTGCCCAGGCCAAACTTCTGGATACCTTGGTAGAGTACTTCTTTACCGGCTCTGGTGATCTGTCCCCCACCGAGTTGCTTGAGGATAAACACCATACCGGTATTGATGGAGTTTTTGATAACCAGACTCATATCAACGACGCCAAAGCTGTGGTTCTCAGCGTTACGAATGGTGTACTCCCCGATCGTCTCACTCCCCGTGTCATTAAATGTCGTATCGGGGCGTATCTTGCCAGCCTCGAGCCCGATCGCCATCGTGAGTGGCTTAAAGCCAGATCCCGGCTCAAACTGGTTGGAGACAGCGCTGTTGATGAAGCTGTTGTAGTTATCGGCTGATACTTTGCCATAAGTATTTGGATCGTAGTCTGGATAGTTGACCATAGCCCGAATCGCGCCGGACTTTGGATCCATCACGATGACACTCCCTGATGGTGAGTGATTCGCATCAATCGCGGACTTGAGCGCACGTTCAGCTACGCCCTGGATATAGCGATCGATCGTGAGCACTGCGCCGACGCCATCTTCTGGCTCCTGACTGATGTTGTCTTGCGTTGAGATCGGGATACCATTACTGTCGGTGACAGCTTTGAGGGATCCATTCTTACCAGCCAGCTTCTCATCCATGTATTGCTCGACGCCGTACTGTCCCTTGCCGTCTGAGTTGACGTAGCCGAGGACGTGACTGAGCAGGTTAGATTCTGGATAGTAGCGGTAGTCTCTATCGCGCAAGATGAGGCCGGTGATTTGGAGCTTGCTGATCTTGTCTGATTCTTCGTGTCCAATTTGCTGCTTGAGCTCAATATAGCGAGAGGTTTTGAAGGTTAGTTGATCGCGCAGACGAGCTTCATCTTGGCCAATGACAGGCGCGAGCTTTTTGGCGACAGCTTCAGGGTCCTTGATGAGCTTGGGGTCGATGGCCCGGATGGCGATGTGCCAGATCATGTCGATCCGGGTGCCCGACCCGATCCACAGGGGCTGGCCGTCGTACTCACAGGG
>CALKUN010000054.1 GCA_937996675.1 uncultured Candidatus Saccharibacteria bacterium | reverse complement strand
GCCTCCATCTCGAGCTTGCTTTCTCGCAAGACCTGCCCAGCCTTATGTTCAGCAGCGGCTCGCGTAGAACGAGATACGTCGATGACATCACCTGTCAGACCCTGCTTGATGAGCTCGTTCAGTTCCTCTTCGGAGAGTCGAGTAGCAGGCTCCCTGTCGGTTGCTGTGGGGTTCTGTTCGGTCGTCTCAGGGGTTGCTGTCGGGTTGACTTCTTCACCTTCCACATCGATCACGTCGCTTCTACGATCTGGCGAAGTAGCCGGTGTCTGTCGAGCAGTTTCTACCCCAGTTCCGGGCGTGGCGCGTGGGCGAGCATAGATGGTCTGACGAGGTGTTTCCTCATGAGATGGGCGTGGCGTGGCTGGTACCACCTCGGCGCCGGGTGCCTGAGGGGGTGTTGGCGGAGCAGTTTCTGTGGTTTCCTGTTGGGTAAAGACGCGCTTCCAGCGATCGCGAGCAGTCTCACTCGTATCCGGCTCAGAAGTCGTTCCGTTAGGTCGCGCCCTGTCTCGCATAGAACGTAAACGCTCGCGCAATTGCTCCCTACGATCAGTGGATGGAGGTGGAGTAGGCGCTGCGGATTCAGTCGTCTCAGCGACCTTCTCAGTAGCCTTTGTATCAATAACTGTCGATGCCGCTTCACCGGCGGCGTCACTTCGCACGTTCACTCCACGGTCAATAAGACCTCTTAGATCGTCCTGTAGATCTTGTCTATGTTGGGCACGGGCGTCTTGAGCACCAGTATCTTCCCCGCTATCTGGTGTAGTGTGTTCGGCAGTATCGGTCGGCATATTGTATCCGCTGGCTTAAGCCGCTGTTCCTAGATAGGTCAGACGGAAACGATGTAGTGCTTCGCTCATACGTTGAGCCATGTCAGGCACTTTTGCCTGAGCAAACACTTGCAGCTCGGCTGGCGTTGCGCCAGCATCAACGAGTTTCTCAAAGGCTGCTAGATCTTCATCGCTGAGACCATTGAGCATGGCCTGAGTGGATAGCAGCTCGAGACGCTCCATCAGTTCAGCTTTCATACCTTCTACTACTTCAGAATCAAGCTCGAGAACCCCTCTCTCGACAAGTAAGTTTTCAGCGAATACTTCCAAGGGATTTGTCTCGCCGTCAGTTGGTTGTGCTGATTCGGTCGGCTGAGGTGTAGCTGTATCCATGTTGCGCCCTTCTTAGTGATTACCACTAATATAGCACTTATGGTTTCAATGAGGAAAGTACTTATGCTCGATCTAGTTGATCTTGAGCAGTTCGATATCAAAAATCAGAGTAGCGTTGGGTGGGATTGTGCCTGCACCACGAGCTCCGTAGCCCTTTTCGGCTGGAATCGTGAGTTTACGCTTACCACCGACCTGCATTCCTACGAGGCCTTCTTCCCAGCCCTGAATCACTTGTCCGCCGCCCACGACGAAGCTAAATGGTTCATTTCGGTCCAGTGAGCTGTCAAACTTCTTACCGTCAACTAATGTGCCCGTGTAATGAACTGATACGGTGTCGCCATTCTTTACGGCGTCTCCGGTACCTACGACTGTGTCTTCTATCTTCATCTCTGTTGCTCCTTGTGGTTTAGGTGTGGCGGTTATAGCCGGGGTGGTGGTAGCCTTCGAGCGCCCGGGGTGATCGGCCCGTGGCGCTATGAAGAGGAAGTACCCCGCTGCAATGACGGCGAGTACGGTCATCCCAATGCCTATTTGTATTTTCTGCTCTTCAGTAATAGGTTGCATACTCTACCTTCGTTTCTTTTTCTTGGCTTTCTTCTTCTGAGTCGGCTTCGCTGCAGATCGACGGATTGGACCGGCTGCATGTGCGCCACGTTCAGATGCCTTTACGGCGGCTTTCACTTGAGCTTCTGTCACCGTCTTGCCCGTCTCGTCGCTACCAATGCCTACAGCTGTTGCGGCTGCAGTGGTAATTTCGGTCTCGATTGGCGGCGGTGCTGCAGACGGATCTTGAGTCAATTCTACACGAACCTTGAAGAGTGTATGTACTATTTCGGAGTCGACTTTGCGCTGGAGTGAGCTAAACAGTCGAAAAGCCTCCTGCTTGTACTCGACGAGTGGATCGCGCTGAGCATACCCCCGCAAACCGATACCATCTCTCAGGTGCTCCATCGTCTCGAGATGCTCCAGCCAGAGCGAATCAATCGTCTTGAGTGAGACCAATCGCTCTATGACCATCACGCCTTCGTCATTAAACTCCATGTAGCGCTGGCGATACAATTCCTCAACTTCTTTCATAAACTGCTTCACAAGCTCTTCTGTATCGCGTGATTCTTGTTTGCTAGCCCAGTTTCTCTCGAGCGGAATAACATCGCGGACGCCCACTTCAAGCTGTTCGAGGTCGAGAATCTCAGTTTGTGTATCAGTCGCGCCTTCAATGAGGGCATGGAACTCAGCCTCAAAGAGAGGAATAAGATCATCTTTTAGTGAATCTTTCTTGAGAACCAAGCGGCGGCGAGCATACATGATTTCACGGTGCTGATTCATAACATCATCGTAATCTACCAAGTGTTTACGAATATCAAAGTTATGTCCTTCGACTTTCTTCTGAGCTGACTCGAGGCTCTTGGATACCATCTTATTCTCGATCGGCGTGTCGTCTGGGAGCTTGAGGGCCTCCATCATACTGCCGATACGTTCTGAACCAAAGATACGCATCAGGTCGTCATCAAGCGAAACGTAGAACTGACTCGATCCAGGATCGCCCTGTCGTCCAGCTCGTCCTCGCAGCTGGTTATCAATTCGACGTGATTCATGCCGCTCTGTGCCGATAACGTGCAATCCACCTAGATCACCCATGCCTTCACCGAGCATAATGTCAGTACCGCGACCAGCAATGTTGGTCGCCAACGTAACGGCGCCCTTTTGACCGGCACCAGACACGATCTCAGCCTCGGCTTCGTTATTCTTGGCATTAAGCAGGCGATGAGCCACACCAGCTTTGGTGAGCATCTTGCTCAATCGTTCATTCTTTTCAATCGAGACAGTACCGAGCAGGACTGGCTGTCCGAGTTCGTGACGGGCTGCTACTTCGGCTACCACAGCTTCAAACTTCAGTTGTTCGGTCTTATAAATACGATCCGGGAGATCCTTTCGAATCATTGGCTGATGGGTTGGAATAGTGGTGACATCAAGCTTATAAATCTTCCCAAACTCTTCTGCTTCAGTAACGGCTGTTCCAGTCATTCCGGCTAGTTTGTCGTAGAGACGGAAGAGATTCTGAAAAGACACCGTTGCCAGAGTCTGGCTCTCCTGCTGAATCTGTACACCCTCCTTGGCCTCAATCGCCTGATGAAGACCCTCGCTGTATCGTCGCCCCGGGAGCATGCGGCCGGTAAATTCATCCACAATAACTATCTCGCCATCTGAGGCAACGACATAGTCCTTATCCTTGCGGAAGACTGCTTCGGCCTTCAGGGCAGCTTCAATGTGATGAACTTCTTCGATCATGCCAGCTTCGTAGACATTCTCGACACCGAGAGCTTTTTCGATAGCCTGGATGCCTTCATCGGTCAGGCTCACTGCTCGTTGCTTCTCGTCAACCGTGTAGTCGGTGTCACGCTTCAGGTTGGCAGCAATACGCGCAAAAGCGTAATACCGGTCAGTTGGCTTAGCATGAGGCTGAGAAATAATCAGTGGCGTACGAGCTTCATCGATGAGGATTGAGTCAACTTCGTCAACAATGGCATAGCTCAGCTCACGCTGCACCATGTTGTCGATATGCTGCACCATGTTGTCTCGCAAATAGTCAAAACCAAATTCATTATTAGTCCCGTACGTGATGTCGGCAGCGTAAGCTTCCTTGCGGGTAACTGGTCGGAGATGCTTGAGACGCTCATCACCGTGCTCTGGATCAGTATAATCTGGATCGTATACGAATGAAGCATCGTGCATGATGACTCCCGTTGTCAGCCCGAGGAAGTGATATACCCGACCCATCCAGCCAGCGTGGAGACGAGCCAAATAGTCGTTGACCGTAACAAGGTGAGCGCCCTTGCCAGCCAGAGCGTTTAGATAGAGTGGAGCCACAGCTACAAGCGTCTTACCTTCACCCGTCCGCATCTCGGCGATCTTCCCATCATGTAAGACAATTCCACCAATCAGCTGGACATCGAATTGACGCATCTTGAGTATTCGTTTACTCGCTTCACGAGCGACCGCAAAAGCACGCTCCAGAATACTGTCGAGTGACTTCCCGTCTGCCAGCTGAGCCTTAAAGGTATCAGTCTCAGCGGCGAGCTGCTTATCGGTCAGCTTACGGACTTCATCTTCGAGCGCATTAATACGATCAACCCGCACTCGAGATTTTTTCACCTCGCGTGCATTTGGATCACCGATTAGTTTTGAGAAAAATGCGCTCATAGTATCCCCAGATTATACCAGATATAGCCTGTCAGTTCAGTAAGAGGGCGGAGCCCCCGGGGCTTCATGTCCCGGAGACTCCAGTTGTGAGCTCGTTCAGGCCGGTGCCTCCTCATAGCATGAGAAGACGCTTTCGTCAGCCGGTGAAGCCGCCATGCTGGCGGTATTCACAAGCCAAGCCCCTTTCGAGAGGACCGAGTATCCCTCTGTTCCGGCCAAGTCCTGTGCATTCCGCCCAGCGGCGGTCAATTTGCGCATCAGCGCTTCAGGCTGCATCCTCGTCAGAAGATGGCAGGTCGAACAGGTGAGTACGACATTGACTAGATAGCCCTGTCGTAGGATCTGAGTGACAGCTCCGGCCTCGAAGTGTTGCTGACCATTACAGCCCTCGCAACGTTCCTCGAGATGGAACACGCCCCGGTCGTTCAAAGCAGGCTCTGCTTCGCTCATGGTTTGCTCCTTTCCTTCTTGTCATCGAACCCCAGCGGTACGAAGGCAAACCGATGAACTATACAGCAAAGTACTGTCAGTGTCAATAATCGCTGCGAAGCGGAAACTTATGCTTCTTCGTCAGCGGTCGTAATAGGCGCCATGCGCTTGAGTGAAAGTCGGCGTGGCGTATGCTTTTCCTTGTACTTACGGATCTGTTCTTTGAGCTTGGCTTCAATAATATCGACTGCACTGTGTGGATTCATGGTAGCTGTCTCGGCATACATGGGATGCTGTGGAGCCGCAATATTTACCGAGATATGGTAGCGCTTGTCTGGTCCAACTGACTCGTCTCGCGTCAGTTCAATCACCATCCCAGTCGGCTGGTGCTGGCGGGGAAAGTACTTGTCTAGCTTGCCTAGCTTCCGCTCCATGTAGCTTTCGAGCTCATCATTTACTTCACATTTTCGGGCCGAGATATGTAATGTAATCATAGGGTTTCTCCTCCATAAAATGGTTGTAGTGCAGCTGGTAGCCGTACGTTGCCGTCAGCGGTCTGGAAGTTTTCGATCAGAGCAATGAGGGTTCGCGTGCTCGTAATCGCCGTTCCGTTCAGAGTATGTGGGTTCTGCAGACTCCCATCGGCAGCGCGATACCTGATATTGAGGCGACGCGCTTGGTAGTCAGTGCAGTTACTGCAGCTAGTGAGTTCGCGCCATGTCTCATCTGATGGACTCCAGTATTCAAGATCATACTTTTGATAAGCTGGTGCCGACATGTCTCCTGCTGCAATCCGAAGGATACGGTAGGGGATCTCGAGCGTCTGGCAAATCTTCTCTTCCAATGCCAGGATTTTTTTCAGCATCGCCTCACTCTGTTCTGGCTGGGTATAAGCGTAGAGTTCCAGCTTCTCAAACTGATGTACCCGGTAGAGGCCCTTGGCAAACTTACCGTACGTGCCGGCTTCCATACGATAGCAACTTGAGAGACCAGCATAGAGCTGGGGCTGCGCAAGATCAATCACCTGATCCATATGCATACCTGTCAGCGGCAGCTCAGATGTCGCAATAAGATTAAGATCCTCCCCTTCAACGCGATAGATCTGGCGCTCTTCGCCACGCGGCAGATAGCCCGTGCCTGCCGCTACTCTATCAGATACCATATGTGGCACCATGGTAAGCTCAAAACCTTCTTCGGCAGCCAGCCGGGAGATTAAGCCAACACAAGCCTGCCACAATCGGGCGCCGCGGCTCTTCAATATATAGAAACGACTACCGGACGTGCGGGTACCAGACTCAAAATCCACAAACCCAAGTGTCTCATTGAGCTCCATGTGGTCCTTAATAGGAAAATCCATCTTGCGCGGCTCGAGACCAACGTACTCGGCTCGATTGGCTTCTTCCCCACCATCTGGCGTATCTTCAGCCAGTCGGTTTGGCACATCACTCCAGAGCTCTTTCCACTCGCGCTCAATATAAGCCAACTCTTGTTCACGCTCGCCTAGACTGTGCTTCAGCTTTTGCAGCTCTGTGAGCTGCT
>CALKUN010000053.1 GCA_937996675.1 uncultured Candidatus Saccharibacteria bacterium | reverse complement strand
CGTGTGCGCGATTGGCAGCGCCTACGGGCTTGGGAAAAGCGACCGCATACCATCAGGCGTCGAGACTGCTACAAGGCTACGTCCCTGCTATCTGGCATCAATGAGGGACGGCTTAGGATCACGATCCTACCGGCGCTGCTGAAGTACCTAGCGAAGCATCCGCCCACAAACTACAAGGGCGAGCCGGGCCGACCCAAGCACCGGCACGGGTTTCTAGCCTCGCTGGTCATGCTGGCCTGTCTAACTCGGCGTGCACCTGCTGTGCTTGGCAAGCTCGACGACTTCGGCGATCTGATGGGGGTTAGCAGGCGCACCGCATGGTCAGACCTCGAATACCTGTGCTCGGTGAACCTGCTGACAAAGATGCCTGACTACAAGGTCGGTCGCAGTTATGGACGCAACGGGGATGCCATCGAGCATCGCCAGCTACCCAACTGGTACGCGCCGGGGCCCGAGCTGAGAACGATCTGGCGGGCCTTTGAAGCGGAGCAAGCGCAGAAGGCTGCGAAGTGGGAGGAGCGCTTCCCTTCATCCGCTCCCAGCGTTCCGACCGTTCCCAGATCTACGGAGTGCAAAATTTACGATCCGTCGCTACGCTCAAAAAAAGCAAAACTCAGAAGTACACCTACAGCCCGACCTGAGATCCACATGGCTAGGCCAAGCGTGGTCACTCAGACCGGCTTCGCCGGGCTTGCTAGCAAAGGAAGGATACCGACGCCAGCGGCACCAAAGAACGTCGCGGCCCGTCCGGTATCCGCTGATGATGAGCGAGTGCTTGCCGCCGCAGAGTCAGCAGGCGTGGAACCTGAAGTGCTGCGCGGGCTGTATCGGCTGTTTCCCGATGTTGCGGTGAGCCTAGCGAGGAACCATCCCAAAAACGTAGCCAGACCGGGCTAGGAACGCTTCGGCCATGGTCTGCCAGGGGAAGCCGCGCCTAGGTGCATCGAGGGCTTAGGCGTCGTCTGGCTTGTCTCGCGTCCAATGGTCGATTCCCCACTCCGCATCGTCACCGGAGAAACGCGGACAGATCAAAATCCTGCCGTCGCGTGTCCAGTGAAACACCGAGTCGCAGCCCTTGCCGCGTAGGTTTGGGCACGGCTGATGGTTGCCCTGTGTGTGTTGTATTGCCGTCACAAGACGCTTGGCTAACCAAGGAACATGCGGGGCGTCTATGTTGGCGATATCGACTTTCAGCAGATCGCGCAGCGTGTGCCCAGCATCCAAGCACTGCCGCCATTGCTCCTTCCACTTTTGCTCTAAAGCCCGTGGCAGTCCGCTAGCTGTCGGCGCTGTCTGTTTCTCGATTTGCCCTAGCAGCGTCAGCACTTCGACGCACTGAGCTAGCGTAGGCTCTATGGGCCGAAACTGTCGGGCCAGCTCCATGCCAGGACCGAGGCAGTAATCACACGTCCCCATTTTTGGCTTGATCACCTTCTTCTCTATCAGCTCGGCACAAAACAAGGCATCCGCGAGGGTGTAGCCTTCTGCCTGTTTGCGCTCCCACTTCGCGGCAAGCTCGGCTTCATGGTCTGGATCCGCGCCTGATTCGGTAAGCGTGCTCGGCTTGCTCCACTCCCTATTGAGATCGGAAGAGCACACGTCTGAACTCCAGTCACA
>CALKUN010000052.1 GCA_937996675.1 uncultured Candidatus Saccharibacteria bacterium | reverse complement strand
ATGTGACTGGAGTTCAGACGTGTGCTCTTCCGATCTTCCGTGGAAAGCATCACAGGAAAAGGCAGTACCTTTACACTTAAAATTCCCGAATAAGCAAATGGAAAAGATACACGTTTTATTAGTAGAGGATGAACAGACTCTTGCCATGATTATCAAGGACACACTGGAAGAACAGGATTTTATCATTACTACCGCCGGAGATGGTGAAGAAGGCTTAAGAAAGTTTTTCGAACAGAAACCGGACGTATTGGTAGCCGATGTCATGATGCCCCGTATTTCAGGGTTTGACGTGCTGGATATCGTTCGCTCGACACCCGATACTGCTGGTACTAAGGTCATCATGATGACTGCGCTCTCAGAAGAAAGTGATCGCAGTCGTGGGCGCGCCCTGGGTGTTGATGAATACCTCGTGAAGAGCCAGGTGACACTGGAGGACGTTGTGGCAACAGCCAAGCGTGTACTTGGTACGGCGACTTCAGCTGCGGCAGTAGCACCAGCTCAACCAACCCCACCCACACCCGCTCCAGCCGCCTAGAGACGATTTCGACTCAAACCTGATATACTATCTCCTATGAATGAACGCACTCTGATCCGTCAGCTCCCTGAGCTGGTCGGCAAAACTATCACGATCCAAGGCTGGCTCCACAAGCGCCGTCTCATGGGTGGACTAAACTTTATCGTTTTGCGTGACCGTACTGGTGTCGCACAGATCTTGGTGGAGAAGGGTGACGAAGTCGAGAAGCTTCGTGGTATGCAGGTCGGAACTGTCCTGTCTATTACGGGTGAAGTGCTGAGTGATGATCGAGCACCGGGTGGAGTAGAGCTGCATGATCCGAGCATAGAGGTGACCGTGCCAGTGACGGCTGAGCCACCAATCGAGATCGACAAGCCTCTCAGCCACAAGAGTGAGCATCTTGAGACGCTGTTTGAGAACCGCGTAGTTGGTTTGCGAAACCTTCAGGAGCAGAAGATCTTCAAGATTCGTGCTGGCGTAAATCGTGAGATCCGTGACTACCTCAACGGCGAGGACTTTACTGAGATTCAAACCCCTAAGATCCTAGCTGAAGCTACCGAGGGTGGTGCAGAAGTTTTCAAGGTTGATTACTTTGGCAAAGACGCTGTACTCGCACAGAGTCCTCAGTTTTATAAGCAAATCATGGTCGGTGTATTTGAGCGTGTTTTCGAAATCGGACCAGCCTACCGAGCCGAGCCGAGCGCTACTACCCGCCACGTGAGCGAAGTGACAATGCTCGATATCGAAGTTGGCTTTATTCGCGATCATGAAGAAGTCCTCGACACGGTCCAGAACATGGTTCATGCAGTTTTGACTCAAACGTATGAGACATTCGCCGACGAGCTCAAGAGTCTCCAGGCACCACAGCTCACGCTGCAAAAACAGTTCCCACGTTATACTGTTGAGCAAGTTCACGAGTTGTACTCCAAGCAGCATCCCGATAGTAGTACGATTGGCGAAAAGGATCTCCGCCCAGACGAAGAGCGATGGATCTGCGAGTATGCCAAGAAGAATGATGGCTGTGAAGCAGTCTTTGTGACGGAGTTTCCGATCGAGATGCACAAGTTTTACCAACGGATTAACCCCGAGAACCCACAGACGATTCTTTCGGCTGACCTTATCTTCCGTGGTGTAGAAATTGCCACCTGCCCAATGCGTGAGAATAACTATGAGCTCATGATTGAGCAGATGAAGTCTAAGGGGCTCGATCCAGAGCATCCTGGCTTTGCACACTATTTGCTCGCATTCAAGCATGGTCTCCCAGAGCACGGGGGCTGTGGCTTTGGTATTGATCGTTTTGTCGAGAAGATCATTGGCCTCGCCAACATCAAGGAAGCCATTCTTTTCCCACGTGATATCAACCGACTCGCGCCGTAGCCTCACCAAATAGTTGAGTGAAAAGATGAACGCCCCTCCAGGGCGTTCCTTTGTTGAAGGGACGGATGGAAGGGCGTGGGTATGAGGCGTTAGATGCCCCATCTGAGGATGATCAGGATGATCGCGACGGTGCCGACGAGGGCTGCTAGCCGAACTCCACCGTCACCGGCGCGTGGTCGGACCACCGCAGCGCGTACGCGGCGGGACGTTCGGTCGCGGCGGCGACGGTGCGTGCGGCCAGCCCCGGCGTCACCAGGTGGTAGTCGATCCGCCAGCCGGCGTCGTTGTCGAAGGCCTGGCCGCGCCACGACCACCACGCGTACGGTCCGGCGACGCCGGGATGCATCTGCCTCACCACGTCCACCCAGCCGGTGGCCAGCACGTCGGTCAGCCACTGCCGCTCCTGCGGGAGGAATCCGGCCTTCTTGAGGTTGCCCTTCCAATTCTTGATGTCGGCCTCGGTGTGCGCGATGTTCCAGTCGCCGCACAGCACGGCCTCACGTCCCTCGTCGAGCAGCCGGGCCATCCGCGCGGCCACCGCCGCCATGAAGCGTTCCTTCTCGAGCTGCCGGTCGGTCTCGGCCTCGCCGGTCGGGAAGTACACGCTGGCGACGGTCACGCCCGCGGTGTCCACTTCCAGGTAGCGGCCATGTGCCTCGAATTCGACAGCACCGCAACCGATTCGGACATCATCGAAGGGCGCCCGGGACAACACCGCGACGCCGTTGCGGCCCTTGACATGCGGGGCCGCCGAGGCCAGGTGCCA
>CALKUN010000051.1 GCA_937996675.1 uncultured Candidatus Saccharibacteria bacterium | reverse complement strand
CGTCGGAGGCTTTCTCGTTGTATCGCTTTTTCTACTCACAATGAACGGCACGATTTCTGCTAAAATCAGACAAAAGGAACCCATCATGTCTGAAGCCACCAAGCAAATCGATACATACCTAGCCGGAATTGATGCCGTCTGGCAGCGCGACAAGCTCACTTCATTTCGTCAGCTCGTTCACACTGTAGAGCCCGACATCACCGAAGACTGGAAGTGGGCCGTGCCTGTCTTCCTCCTCAACGGCAAGCTCGTCTGCGCGATGTCATCATTTAAGAATAATACGAAGTTTAACTTCTTCGAAGGCGCTCATCTCAACGACACAGATGGGGTCTTCAATAGCGGCCTTGACTCTAAGGAACACCGCTCAATCAATCTCACCGAAGAACAGCCGATTCCGGTCACATCGCTCACCAGCCTCATCCAACAAGCTGTAGATCGCGTGCGCAGCTAACTCAATACCCTACGGAAGACCCTCGTATTGACGATCTCAAAGCCGAACTTCCTATAGAGTGCGTGTGCCTCCTGACGAGCATCTTTGCTATGCAACTCGATGCGAGTAGCTCCCAACCGTACGCTCTCCGCCACCATGAACTCCACCATTCTTGACCCCAACCCCTGGCCCTTGTAGGCATCCTGCACGGCTATGTCCTCGAACACTACTGTCCGATGGCCTATTGAGTCAGTCGGCTTGACGATGGTCGCCATAGCCGCTGCCCTTCCGTCGATAAGACCGAGGTAAAGGCTGCTCGTTGTCCCCTCGCAGACTGCCCGCACTTCCGCCGGCACGTGTAATGAATCGCGCATATGCAAGCTCGACAGCAGCTCGTCGTAGTCAGCTGCAAAGTCCGGATTGTAGGTAGTCTGTTCTTCGATACGTAGTTCGCTCATGACTTTCTATTATGAAAACTTGGGTTAGAAATCGCAAGAACTTCGCGGCTGCATATATGCCTCGTTGACAGATAAGAATGATTCATCAATAATACCTAAATCCCGAATCAAGCCTGAATACCAGGTGATTCCCCACCCAGCACCCCAGCAGAATCGCGTGACACATGCCACACCCCAAACGGAAACGAGACGACGTCGACAGGCTCGCCTGGCTCGGCATCCTCGCTGCTGCTGTCGGCCTGCTTGCCGTCATCAACACCGTTGCTGCCGCGTTCGACAATGCCAAGCGCTTGTTTGCCTTCGCCAGCACCTTCAGCCGCCGCGGGCAGGCTTTGACCCACACCAGGAGGAAGTCATGACCAAACAGACCCAAGCGCGTCGATCCGACGAGCTCGAGTTCAGTGATGGCGAGATGGTCGCATTCGTCGCGATCGTCTTGTCGGTTGCCGGCTTCATCCTCGCGGGTGGTCGATGGCTCGTCATGAGACGGTTTCAGCACTAGCCACCCCTTCCCGGAGCCCTTCATTGGACTCCGGGATTATCATGTAAATATATGACTAACCTTACAAGCACTTTGCTATAATGTGCTTATGAAAAGTACATCTCTCAAAAAAATTCTGCCTTGGGTACTCGCCATTGGTGGGTTCATTGGATTTCTCGCCTCACTGATCATAACCATCGACAAAATAGAACTCCTCAAGAACCCTGCCTTTGTACCAAGCTGCAATCTCAACCCTATCCTTAGCTGTGGCTCAGTCATGGTCACACCGCAAGCCTCCGTCTTCGGCTTTGCCAACTCGCTCATCGGCATTGCGAGTTTTGCGGTTCTCATCACGATTGGGATGGCAATCTTCGCAGGTGCACAGTTCAAACGCTGGTTCTGGCTCGGCCTCCAAGCTGGCACAATCTTTGGGATTGCTTTCGTCACTTGGCTGCAGTATGAGACGACTTTTGAAATTCAAGCATTATGCATTTACTGCATGGTTGTATGGTCAGTGGTGATCCCAATTTTCGTCTACACGTCACTCTACAATCTAGCCGAAGGCCATATCAAAACACCCAAGCAGCTAAAAGGTATCGTACCCTTCCTCCAGCGAAATCACTACAATGTCGTATTGGTTTGGTACCTACTCATCATGGGCGTTCTGTTGCAGCACTTCTGGTACTACTGGTCAACTTTAATCTAGCGAGATCTCGACAAGACTCACATCTCTAGCGCCCAGCGGCGTTTACGCTCTAAAAATACCCCTCACCGTATCCCATGTACGCCTCGGGGTATTTTTAGTACTAGGCTGAGAGTAGTCGGCTCTTAGTAAAAAGCGCATAAACGTGAAACGAGGGGTTCACCACACTCTCGTGTGATGAACCCCTCGCGGGTTTCACTTGCTTTTGGCAGGCAGGTGAATGGTGGTGGGCTCAGGCCCGCTTGATACCAGCCTTCGCCAGCGTCTCGGCGGGCACACCGACCTCACGCCAGACGGCGTAGTCGATGCCCTTGGAGTCGCTGTAGTCGCCGGCGACACGGATGAAGTCGGCCTCGAGCGTGAGGAAGCTGACGTCGTCGGCCATCGCCGAGAGCTCCTTCTCGAGATCCCGCTGCTCTTGGAGGAGCAGGACTTCCTTCAGGGGGTCGGCGGTGTGCAGCGCGGTTGCGATCTTGCCCAGACGGGCGTTGATCGACTCGGGCGTCCGCCTGCGACCGCGCTTCGGCTTGTTGGCCTTGAGGGCGGCCAGGTAGGCCTTGACGATGCGACCGTTCTTGCGGCCGGCGGCCAGGGCATCCTTGTGCGCTTGGGACATGCCACGAGTGGCGGTTGCGGTGGGCATTCTCTTGCTCCTTCTCTCACATGTGCACGACTACTGCCGAGACAACACACCTGAGTGAATAGAGTGGCTCTCCGTAAAAAACTCCTGTATTCACTCAGGTAAAGAAAAAGTGAGAAGGTACAAAGATCTTGCAAAACAAAATCGTCTCTCTTTATATCATATTTGTTATCCTATGTCAATATATTGTAACCGTTTTGTTATACTTAACTCATGAAAAGAATCAGCGGATCTGAGGTCGAAGCACATCGAGAATACTTCGAGAGAGCTGCCGTCGTCGCCCTTGATGCTGAGTGCTACCAGGCAAGGTGCGGCTCCGTGATCGTCAAGGGCGGCGAAATCATTGGCGAGGGATTTAACGGTCCGCCGCTCGGCAAGAAATCAAACCGTACTTGTGGCACTACGCGAGATATGAGCATCAAGCCCAAGTATGACAAAACGTGCTGTATTCATGCCGAATGGCGCGCAATCCTCAATGCTTGCAAGACAAAGGGTGATGGTATCAAAGGAGCTACACTCTACTTCATGCGCATCAATGAAACGGGCGGCTTTACAGATGCTGGCGTTCCATACTGCACCTGCTGTAGTCGGCTCGCCCTCGAGTCTGGTGTTAGCTACTTTGCGCTCTGGAATAATGATGGGATCGATATGTATACCACCGAAGAATATGATCGAGCTTCGTACGCCTACTCAGAGCTCGTCGTCTCGTAGATCAGTCACTGCCTCAGCATCCCCCTCTCCTCGAGCCATCGCCAAGAGCGGAACCGCCCGACGTAGCCCAACGACAACCGAGGGCATGTGCCCGTAAACATTCAGCTCCATAATATCTACCTCAGCACCAGCCGTGCGCAGAGGCTCCATGTAGATATCCACCTCTGAGAGCGGCAGAAGACGATCTTTATTACTACTGACCAGCAAGATCTTCAGACCATCGAGATCACGAAAGCGAGGAAATTGCATTGGACCCCACAGCTCCCTTAGCTCATCCTGTGTATACCCGGCCTTGCTATGTGAACGGCGAAGTTTGCGCTTGGTGAAGACTGCGTGCGCAGCATCGCCAGCCGTATTGAGTACTCCCCAACGCAATTCCGGAATGGCTGCGATACAGTTGTACATAATGAATGCTCCGAGGCTACTCCCGAAAAATCCAAAATCACACGTTCCACTTATCTTCAAAGCTACGATCTTCTTCTGAATATCACGGCAGACTTCACTGACGAGCTGGTGGAGTTTTTCGGGCTCAGCCCCAGTGAAAATCTCTTCGGTAAACTCATACGCCACCACCGAATATCCAGCCTCAGTAAGCGACTTGATCGCCCAACGTACCTTCCACACCTTCGTCCCGAGCGGGCAGGCGAAAAATACGACCGGCGCTTCGGCTGCGAGGAGGAGAGATTTTACCGTAAAAAGTGGTGCCGAGCGTTTCATACCTCAAGCATAACAGTTTCGCTAGAGGTGAAGTGGCTTCACCGGAGTCATGAGCAGGCTCGAATCATTCTTCCAGTCAGCGCCAGGCACATCAATGTAGAGTTCGATCTGATTCCCATCCGGATCAATGATGTAGATACTATGCGTGACGGTATGATCGCTCATCCCCGATATCGGCACATTATGCTCCTGGAGGCTCGTCAGTACTTCGCGCAACTCATCGTCGCTATCCCCGACTTTCAGGCCAAAGTGATACAGCCCAGCTCGATGCCCTTGCATAGCTGGCGCCGCGTCTTCACCGACCTCGATCAGCAATAGTTCATGGTGTGTGCGTCCACTCGAGAATGCAGCCACCGGCATACCATCCTCTTCGCCAGTAATACGCTTCCAGCCCAGTACGTTCTGGTAGAAATGGGCCGAGTCCTTGAGATTACGCACATAGAGGACGATGTGGCCGAGCTCTACGACCTTCATACACCACCAAACCCATCACTCGGGCGCACTACCACATCGTGCGGGTGCATCTCGCGCACACCGGCTCCCGTAATGTGATGAAAGTCCGCCTTGTCCTGTAGCTCGGCAATGTTCGCCGCACCGACATACTCCATACCTTTGCGCAAGCCACCGAGCTGCTGATAGACCACCTGCCCGAGCGCTCCCTTGTAAGGGATGTATGACTCCACGCCCTCTGGCACCGGCTCACGATTTTCTTGGTCCCCATACCGCTTGCGTGACGCCTTACTCTCACGCATGGCTGACGCCGAGCCCATGCCTCGATACGGCACCATGCGGACACCTTGATGAATGACGATCTCGCCCGGTGACTCATCCGTCCCAGCGAAGAGACTTCCAGCCATGATCGAGCTGGCACCAGCCCCAATTGCAATAGGGATATCGCCCGACTGTGTGATTCCACCATCCGCGCAGACCGGAATCCCAAACGACTCCACGGCTCGCGAACAATTGTAGACAGCCGTCACCTGCGGACAGCCTACCCCGGCCACGATGCGAGTCGTACATATAGATCCTGGGCCCTGTCCGACCTTGATGCCATCAGCACCCGCCTTCGCCAAGAGCTCAGCTGAGCGACCTTCGGAGATATTACCGACTACCACATCAAGGTCAGGATGAGCCTTCTTGAGAGCATTGAGCGTATTGAGAGCATTGAGCGAATCACCGCGTGCTGTATCTACGACAATCACATCGACCTTCACCTTGCCTCGCATCAGTGCTACTCGCTCCAGCGCTTCAGGATCTGTCCCAACCGCCGCACCGACTCGCAGCCTCTGATCACTATCAACGTTGTAAAGTGATGACTCATCCCGCTTGATTCGCGCTACGTCAGAATAAACATACAGCCCTTCGACCATGCCGTCAGTATTAATGAGCGGCAGTGTCTTCTTCTTGCGCTCGGTCATAATGTCGTAGGCCTCGTCGAGTGTGGTGCCAGTCGGGGCTGACACCGGATCGGCCGTCATAATATCACTTACCTTCTTGGATAGGTCACTACAAAAGTCAAAGTCATTTTGCGTGACAAGCCCCACAAGCTTGCCCGTCATATCAACGACTGGAAAGCTATGAAAACCATATCCCTTCTCGGACCGTAGCTCGAGCACGTCGCCAATCTTCTTGTCTGATCGCACGGTGATAGGATTATCTATACGACCGCTAAGGTAGTACTTCACACGCTTCACTTGTCGAGCCTGTTCGTCAGGTGTGAGGCCAGCATGGATAATGCCGATGCCACCGAGCTTGGCGAGAGCGATCGCCATCGGCGCCTCGGTCACGGTATCCATAGCAGCGCTAACGATCGGGATGTTGAGCGAGACATTGCGAGAGAAACGAGTCGTGAGATCGACCGAGTATGCCGGCACCGTGCTTGGGCCAGTACGCAAGCGGACATCACTATAGGTAAGTGCGAGCCCCTGATCATCCATTTTTTGGAAGAATTCGTGTTTTCCCATGCGCCTCCAAGCTTTGTCCCACCCTACCAAATCTGGACCAATATAGGCAAATGCAGATTCTGCTACAATGTGCCTATATAAGTAAGGAATACCCCATGCCTGCAGAATTTGGCTCTGAAGACACTCACGAACCGACCCCGACACCAGCCGTAACTAATGCCGATCGTGCCGGCGAGTCACTCGATGAGCGTTTCGCGCGCGAAGACCTCGAAGACCGCCCTACCACACTCGATGCCGTCCTCAGTGGCGACACCGATGCTGATCGGGCCGAGCATGTCAGACGCGATCAAGAACGGTATGGCGACCTCACTCACCTGTCACCTCAGCAGCAACAACGAGTACGTGACCAAATCGATGGCCAAGCCATGATGCAGGCAGCTGCGGATTCAAATCCAGGTGGTATCCCGGGTGAACGCTACACGGTAGAAAAAGGCGGACCGCAGCCTCTCGCACCGGGCGCGATTACCGGAATCCCCGAAGATCTCAAGGCCGATTCAACCGACCAATAAATCAAGCGAAGCCAGAATACACAAAGTCCACCGTCTGGTGGATTTTGTGTATTACTTAGCGAATGGACGATCGATATTTTTGTGCCTGGTCTTTGAGCACCCAGCGTAGGAGTGCCATGCGCAGCGGGACGCCATAAGCGGCTTGTTTGAAGTACGCAGCCTGTGGCGTGAAGTCAACGGCGGTATCGATCTCACCGACTCGCGGGAGCGGATGGAGTATGCGCGCCGTTGGCTTCATGACTCTCACGCGGTCAGTCGTAAGCCGATAGATATCGTATTGCTTATGAAAATCTGATCGCTCTTCAGCGGGCAGTCGTTCCTTTTGGAGACGAGTCACATACACGATATCTGCCCAGGCCAGTTGCTCTTCGGTCAGCTCATAAGACTCTTCGACCGTCAGTCCACGCTCCGTCACTGTATTCACAAGATCTTCGGGCAACGTCAGCGGCTCAGGAGTAGCGGTGCGGACATGGATATTCTTCTGACGTGACAGCATTTTCACAAGTGAGTGAGTCGTACGACCATAGCGACAGTCACCGAGAATGAGCACATTGAGATCATCGATACGGCCAATCTCGCGATGGATCGTGAAAAGATCTAGCAGAGCTTGTGTTGGGTGTTCACCAGCGCCATCGCCGGCGTTAATGATGGGCACAGGTGAGATAGCGGCGGCACGTGCCACGGCTCCCTTCTCCGGGTGTCGCAAGATGATGCAGAGTGGATCATACCCAGACAGTACGCGGATGGAATCCTCGAGCGTCTCTCCCTTGATCGCGCTAGAGAAGGCTCCAGCATTTTCTGTCACCGACACCTGAAGGCCCAAAAGAAAGCCCGCAGTCTCAAAGGATTTGCGAGTGCGGGTGGACGGCTCATAGAACGTGATGTCGATGTGGAAGCCAGCGAAGTTTTCGGCCGGGGAGAGCACTCGATGTGTCAGGCTCGCCAAGTGGTCAGCATCAGCAAAGAGGTCGGCCACAAATAGGTGATCAAATTGGTCGACGCTCAAGATATGGCGCGGCGTCGCACCAGTAGTCTTTTGAGTCTTATTCCCATTCCCCATTAGAGAGTATTTTATCATATCGGGCACAAAAACCATCTTGCCTAAGCTAGGTATTTTCCTCAGGAAAAGCTACACTAGCGCTATCGACCACACGGTCGGTTTGTTGTTTTGACAACTCAATAGAAAGGTAGGGCCATGACGCTCTCCACAATTACAACGGTGAACGATGACGTCCTGGCCGAGCTCAAGTCCGAGATGGCGCTCCGACGCACCACGGAAGTCATCCTGCTGTTCTGCTTCGGCGGACAGACCGACGCCAAGATCAAGATCGAGCTGGACAAGCTCCGCATCTATTGCCTCCTGGGAGATCCCGGCAGCCTCACGGCTGAAGAAGTGCGAGCGCTCAGCCCCAAGGGCATCATCTTGTCGGGTGGTCCCATTTCGGTCTACGAAGATCAGATCGACTTCGATCTGGAAATCCTCGACCTCGGCATCCCGGTACTGGGCATCTGTCTAGGAGCCCAGGTCATCGCCAACTACATGGGTGCCACCGTGCAGGCCGGCGAGAACGCCGAGTTTGGCGTACATCAGATGCGACACGTTGGAGAAAAGAGTCCTCTGTTCTTTGGTATTCGAGGCAACCTCGGTGTCCTGCAGAGCCACAAAGACCAGATCACTCCAACTCCCGATATGGAGGTACTGGGTACTACTGGTGACGTTCTGGCGGCCTTTCGTATCAACCATCTCTGGGGCGTGCAGTTCCACCCGGAAGTCCACGACACGGAGTGTGGCAGCGAGATCCTGGAAAACTTCTGCTCTTGGATCTGCGACGCACGCGACCGCTTCCCTGTCGCCAGCGAAGGCGAGAAGCTCGTCTGGCAAATCTACGACGAGGCCAAGGGCGCTCGCGTACTCCTGGCGCTGTCCGGCGGCAACGACTCCAATGTTACGGCCGCCCTCTTGCACCGGGCGATCGGGGACATCAGCGCTATCTACATCAAGGGATGCGATCGTGCTGATGACGAGGCCTTCGTGCTTGCGAACTACAAGGAGATGGACTGGATCGACCTCCACGTCGTCGACGTGACCGAGGAGCTCCACGTGGCTCTCGCCGGACTGACCAAGATGCACGACAAGCGTGTCGCCATGCGTCAGGTGTACAGGAATGCGATCGAAGCGAAGGCCGCCGAGATCGGCGCCACACACATCGCCCAGGGCACGCTCTACACGGACATCTCTGAGAGCGGTGGCTCGTTCGAGCCCGATAAGATCATCTTCCACCCAGAAGATACCGTGCTCGAGCCGCACGTACGCGAGGAGCGGGAGGGTCCTCGGAAGGATCAGATCAAGCTGCACCACAACACCGATCTCCACTTCTCGCTACCGGAGATCCTGCCGCTCGTGAACCACGTCAAGGACACCGCCCGAGCGATCGGGCGCTGGCTGGAGGTGCCGGAGGAGCTGCTCATGCGGCACCCCTTCCCGGGACCCGGCCTACTCGTCCGCATCACCGGCGAAGTGACGCGGGAGCGGCTACACACGGCACGAGAGATCGATCGGATCTACATCGAGGAGCTGCGAGCAGCAGACCTGTACGACTACGTCTGGCAGGCCGGTGCAGTCGCTGCCGACCTCATGGTAACCACCACGAAGGGTGACACTCGGGGCGAGGGTTTCACGCTCATCGTCTGGGCCGTTCATAGCGTGGACGGCTTCACTGCAACCTGGGTGTATTTCGAGGAAGAGTTCTTGCGACGCCTCAGCAAGCGCTTCACCAACGAGTTGCCCGGAGTCGGCATGGTGGTGATGCGTATTTCGGACAAGCCGCCTTCTACAATTGAAGTCGGCTGACTCACCGCAGGCCGGGGTGTTCCACCCCGGCCTGCATTCATCTATATTGAAAAAACTCTCCATATCAGGTAGGATACGAACCTGAAGCAGTACTTATTTGAGAACTATTTCAGCCACGGGGTGTGGCGCAGTTGGCTAGCGCGCCTGGTTTGGGACCAGGAGGCCGGAGGTTCGAGTCCTCTCACCCCGACCAAAGAATTGAGACCAGCATTTATGTTGGTCTCAATTCTTTGCTTTAGGATGGAAGGCTCGAAACCTAGGTTCGATAAAGGAGCCTCGGAGAAATATAGGAGCTTGCTCATATATTTCGAGAAGTGAACTTTCTATCGTTCATTCATGAACGATAGTCCTCTCATAGATTCGTAGACGAGCTTGCTCCGAGCATGGCTGCAGTCGTGCGCTAACCGATCACTACAATCCTTCAAAATTTATCCATTAGCCATTCCTGCGTTTACTTAATGCGTTGCGTGCATACATTAGATCGCCATATACATCATAATCCATACATTAAACAAATTGACTTTTCTTAATGTATTGCGTATCATACATTAAAAGCAGAAAAGAGGCAGATATGGAAAAACCCCACAGACTAAAAAAACTCAGCCAGCTGAAAGGCGTGAACTTTGCTGATTTTGATAGAAAGCTTATTGAAGTCCACAAAGAGATTGGAATACTTAAGGGTGCACCAATCCCGACCTTTCCATCATTGATATCCATAAAACACCTATAAAACGGGCTAATTTGGGTGTTCGTTTATTTTAGCTTTAATACTTCTTATGTTTTTCCTGTTATCTGTTGTGCTAGGATGATAGTAGGAAAACAATGAAAAAACAAAAATATTGGTTACCAATTGCTGCACTGATCTTGGCGCAAATATTCTGGGGAGTTAACACGCCTGTTATTAAGCTTGGACTCGAGACCGTTCCATTGCCTCTTTATCTCTCGATTACACTGATAGGTGGATCAATACTTACTACATTACTTACTTACAAGAAGTGGAAACCTGTTTCGCCTAGAGACTTAGCTATTATTACCGTGGGTTCTCTTGTTGGTATTGCACTGGGCAATGTAGCGTTACTGATGGGTTTAAAGTTAATTCCCGCTACCAACGCTTCATTAATCGGTTTATTTAGTCCATTTCTTTTGTTTATCTTGTCGGCACGATTTCTCCGTGAAAGTATGAGCCTAAAAACCTTTGTGGGAATACTAATCGCTTTTCTTGGTGCGTTGATAATAATTGGCAAACCCTGGCAATCTAGTGTTGCTGGTCAAACTGTCGTAATCGGGAGCCTATTGGTTCTGTTGGACGCACTGTGTGGCGTTACAGAAACGTTAATGCTCAAACCAGTGTTAAAAAGAGTAGAGCCGAACCAACTAACATCAATCAATTTGTTCGTAGGTACGCTGCCGGTAGCGATCTATTCGCTACAATACCTAGACCACTTGAGTCCAACGCAAGCAGGAAGAAATGGCTATATGGCTATGGGATTCAACATTGTTGCTGTTGCCGCTGCCAACTGCTTATTCTTCTATGGTCTCAAGCATAAAAAAGCCCAAGATGTAGGGATCTTTGACTATGTCCATCCTATTGCCACTGGTACCGCAGCTTGGTTTATTCTCGGCGAAGTGCCGAATAAAAATATAATTATTGGAGCCGGACTAATCTTCTGGGGTATTTATTGGGCAGAGGTGTCTAAAAGTACGGGATTAAAGTTGAGGCATAAGTAGGCCGACCATCGTAAAAGGTGTTCGAAAGAAAGCCGGTCAAGGGCGTGTTATGGACTGCCGAACCCACAGCTGTTGCTGTCACCTACTGTTTTACGTGAAGCGCTGGCGAGCTCAGAAATAGAAAACATTATCACTACGCTTGCCGATGTACTTCAGGCACAACTATTTTCTGAAGCGGAACAACAAACCGCGGACAAGGAAGTGCTGAGGTACAACCATGCTCTAGTTAAAGGCCTAAAGATGCTAGATGGCATACCGATCGGGTCGAAGCTTATCAAAGAAGTGCACGATCTTCTCATTCCTGATGAAAAAGGGTACCGGCGAACACAAAATGCACTTATAAACGACAAGACCCGAGAGGTTATATATACACCACCATCTGTGGCACATATTCCCGAGCTGATATCTGATATGGAGCATTTTATTCACCGCGATCCATCAGACATCGATCCGATACTTGTTACAATAATCACTCACTACCAGTTTGAAGCAATACACCCATTTGGCGATGGTAACGGCAGAACTGGACGCATTCTAATGGTCTTGTGTTTGACGCATTTCAAGCTCCTAGACCTGCCCGTCTTATTCATCAGCGGGTACATAAACAATCACAAAGCAGAGTATTACGCCGCAATCCGCAAGGTAACAGAAGAGGGTGATTGGAAAAATTACATAGACTATATGCTCACTGCATTCTGTGAACAGGCTATTGAGAGTACAGCCCTACTACTAAAGATTAAGGAGCTACACGAAGAAGTAAAGCGCAAAATACGAAACGAGCTTCCTAAGATATACTCCCGAGACCTCGTTGACGCGATATTTAATCAACCTTTCATTACTCCAACAAAATACGGAGAAATTCGAAAGGTTACATACCAAACTGGCTCAAGCCATCTAAAAAGCTTGGAGAAGATTGGTATTATGCAGTCAGTAAAGGTTGGTAAATACCTGTTTTTTGCCAATGTAGAACTACTTGACCTCCTACGTCCAAAACAATAGACCAGGCAATTCGATTACCAGGCTCTTGGAGAAAAGGATGGTAAAATAACCATATGCGTTATACTGCCCAAATGCATGCTTCCCGTGCACCCCACCATAAGCATGTGCTCCAACACGGTTGGCTCACCTCGATCATCGGACTGATGGCCTTTGGCGTCGCGGCTGTCATCATTCTCCTCGTCGCAAACATGGCTCGCCTCGACAGCCGAGACCTCTTCGGTGGCTTCCTGGCCAGCCTCATCCGCGTGAGTATCGCCTATGCTGTCGCCGTCCTCATCGCCACTGGCCTTGCCCTCCTCATCACCGCCAATCGTATCGCCGAGACTTTCCTCCTGCCGATCTTTGATGTCCTCCAGAGCTTCCCGAGCTTTGCACTCTTCCCGCTTTTTCTTGTCATCTTCGCCACCCAGCCAGAGATCATCATCATCCTCGTGCTCGTCATCACCATCGTCTGGCCCATCATGTTCACGATCATCTCGGCCATCAAATCACGTCGTGAAGATCTTGAAGAAGCCGCCACGATCTTCGGCGCCAACGGGCCGAAGCGTTTCACTGCCTTCACGATCCCCACACTCCTCCCCTCTATCATCACCGGCTCGATCATCGGCTGGGGTGAAGGCTGGGAATTCATCATCGGAGCCGAGCTGCTCGTAAATACCAACATCGGCATCGGCCACTACCTCGGCGTCCTCGGCGAGAGCCACCAAAATACCCTTCTCGGGCTCGGCATTCTCATCCTGATGCTCCTCCTCTTCGTCATCAACCAAGTCGTCTGGCTCCCCCTTCTCCATCGAGCCACGAGGTTTTCGAGCGAATCATGAAACACGACACCCCTATCATTCATACGAGCCGAGTTACAAAGTTCTTCCGGGACGATCACCATCATCCGGTCATTGCCTGTGAAGACATCACTATCGACGTGAAGCCCAACGAACTGGTCTGCATCGTCGGGCCGTCCGGCTGTGGCAAGTCTACTTTTCTCCGCATCGTCGCCGGACTCATGAAGGCTGATAGCGGTGAAGTTAAGGTGGCTGATGATGCCCGACTCAGTATGATCTTCCAGAACGCCGCTCTCTTCCCGTGGCTGACTGTGTCCGAGAACATCGCCTACGGCCTTGCTATGCAAGGCGAGTCCCAAGAGGTTATCGCCAAACACGTCAAAGCGCAGATCAAACACATGGGCCTCGAGGCGGCTGCAAATCTCCACCCCAAGGAGCTCTCCGGCGGTATGAAGCAACGCGTCGGTATCGCTCGTGCACTCGCGGTCGATCCAGACATCCTCCTTCTAGACGAGCCATTCTCGGCCCTCGACGCCTTCACTGCCGAGCGTCTGCGTCATGATCTGCTCAAGCTCTGGCGAGCCGAACGCTGGACGATGCTCATGGTGACCCACCTGGTCGAAGAAGCCGTCCAGATGGCCGACCGCATCGTCGTGATGAGCAAGCGACCAGGTAAAGTAAAAGCTATCATTGAAGTAAATCTGCCACGACCGCGACGGCTACGCAGCCCAGCGTTCTTCAAGATCGTCGACCAAGTCCGCGAGCTCGTCATTCCCGAGCACGAGAACGCCTAAATAAAAACTCCTCCCCCACCACAGTGTGGTGAGAGAGGGTGTCTCGGTGCGGTCCGCTACCGAGGGCTGAGCGCCACCAGCTCCGGCAGCGTGCCGGTTCCACGAGCGGGTCGGGGCGCGTCAGCGGTTGCCTCGGCCGGTGCGACCGAGGGGTTCTCTTCGAGCCAGCGGTAGCCGGCGGAGAGATCGTCACTGCCGTGCTTGGCGATGATCTTGGCGTCGGTCAATCCCTCCCCGCGCCACGCTTGGATCTGCTCGGCCATTTCTCTGGCTTTGTCATTCTTTGCCATGCGATGCCTCCTGAGGCTGTGCTGTCTGGTTGGCTTGCTGTGACCACTCGTGCTCCTGCTGTAGTCGCAAGAGGAGTCTTCGCACTTGTCGGTGCTGTTGAGACGGTTTGATGAGGAGCATCTGCCGGGTGGTCTCGCGAACGAGAGCCAGGTCCGACGGAAGCAACCAATCTGCTCCCGATGATCCTAACAAATCTACCCAATCTTGTCTATCCGATAGGACGAGCTCGCCGAAAGGCGGCCAGGGTGGCAACAACTCGTCTGCAGCCTGATCGATCGGCGATGGGCCGCCTTTTTCTGCGACCCAGCGCATCATTTCGTGCTTCGCTACTTGCTGACTCCAGCGCGCCTGCGCATAGCGGTAATGCAACGCAGTGACGGCTTCTTGCCAGACCAGCTGGCTCGTACTGAGCCTGAGTAGGTCGGTGGGACGCAAGATCTCCTTGATCTCTTCATCCCATGCCATAAGGTGTACGAATGCACCAAGAGCGACGTTGGTCGTATTGGTGCCGTATTCAATTGTGACGTGAGCGAGAGTATTCAGATCGGTCGACTTCGTTTCGGTGGCGATACTCATACAGCCTGTAAGCACCTTGCGAATACCCATCGTGAAAAGATCACAACGTACGCGCTCCGCGAGGCGAGGGTCGGACTCATACGACTTCATCACGCGCCTCATAATGCGATCAGCTTCGCTCATCGTTACATCATGCACACCAGCGTAAAAATCACGCAGTTCATAGAGCAACTGATCGGCCATCCTCAGCAGTACTGCATCCTCAGAACTGTCGCGCGGATTGTCATAGCCAGACATGCGCCAATTGAGCGCGTCATCGGTATAGCCTTCCGGCATCTCGATCTGTAGCAAGACACGCGCCAGTATCAGAACGAGGTCGGTGAAGCTATGCGCTTCGTCAGCCAGGAGCTGCCGATACGTTTGTGTCTTTACCATCGCGATATACAGCTCATGCTGCAATTGTTCGCGCACATTCACCCAATGGCGATTGTGCTGTTGGTCGGTGCCGAGCAATGTCATCCCAGGATGAACAAACTTCTGCTCGGTCAAAACCTTGAAAGCGTCACCGGGCGACAATGTCGCATAGCCGGGGTTATCCGTACTGTTGTCGGAATTTTCAACGGCATACCAGTTATCCATCCACGGATCGAGCACGAACCATTTGTCTGGTTCAAGCTCGGCGCAGATAAAGGCGTGACCTTCACTCAAGGAGCCGGCATGCGTATCGAGGCCCATGCTGTCCGCAACCTCAGCGTCTTTCTGCATCCAGTTGAGCATACCAAGTTCTAGCTCGATACCCTCCAACTCACAGTAGGCCATGGCCTCCTGGAGCACATTTCCGTAGATATGCCAGTGGTGATTTGTGAAGTCCTCGATGAGGCGGCAATGCGTAAATGACAAATCCGCCAGGCGACACCATGCACCAACGAGGAAGGAGATACCCATGCAGTTCGGTCGCATCGGCGACTCGGGAAAGGTACCGTGCACATGCGGGAGCACCATCCATGGACTGTAGTCGTAGGTGACATGATTCCCGTCGTGATCTCCACGGGGTTCCCTATCGGCTTTTGCGATCAACGGATGACGGGCTACCCAGGTGGAGCAACGCAGACTCGATACAGCTCGCTTGAGGATCGTGAACCGCTCGGATCGTGTCGTAGCTCGCTTGAAACGCTGTGCGTCCATCTTGGCATCGATCGGGAGCGCCGTTTCGGCGGCCTGCAAGAGCGTGTCGCCAAAAGTAGCAAGTACTGAGCGACACTGCGTCTCGGCAAGAAAGGCCTCTGTTTCCCCCTCGTCAACCGTCGGAACAGCAATGCTCCGAATCGCCTTGTAGGCGACCTTGGGCGGCAGCTCGCTGAACATCTGGGCGAGAAGGTATGGATCGTGATGACGGGTATGGACCTCGTGTGAGAACGGCATGCTGTGTGCCTGCCGGAACGTAAGGTCAAGATCGCACATCCACTTAACGACCCCTTCATAGTTGCCCTTCGTGGCATACCAGCGCAATCCGATCGCTTTGTCCAAACGATCGCGCAGATCGATCCAGTCTTGTGCGTCAAATTCAGTTACGTCTTTGGACATACCAGACCTTTCGGGTCAATGAATAGGTACGAAAAAATGTCACCTCTGTGACATTAATGTGAGTATTATGCAACTTTTCTTACATTAGATCAATATATCTGAAATAATTAGGCGTGCTCACCATTCTTTACGGCTAACACATCGAATTCCGTCTGAAAGAGCTTGTCGAGAAAGTCCAGCATCTCGGTCTCTGACTTGTAGAGCCCTCTTACGACTCGTGGCTTGAGCTGCTTGTAGTACTTCGCAAAGGTATCGTCGGCGAATGACTCGAGGATATGCGGGTGTACGTAGTGATCACGTGCGACTGAGCGGGTATTACCGAGTGTCTCAGCAGCCTGATCAACAGCTTCGAGGACGACCTTCTCGGGTGCTTCTGCGCTCTCGCGGTTCTTCTTGAGATAGGTAAAAGCTGAGAGCGTTCCACCCCAAGTGCGAAAGTCCTTGGCGCTGATCTGCTCAGCAGTAAGTGTCTGCAGGTACTCGTTACAGTCTGATGGATCGAGCAGCGAGATTGCTCGTGTCTGGAAAAGCTTCTCACCCGGCTGTTTCATGAGACGTGTGATGAGCTCAGCGACCGTCTTATCCTTTAGCTCGATCAAGTGGTCTTTGCCAGACTTGCCGCGAAAGTCGAGCGTGACCGTGTCACCATCAACGCGGACGTTTTTCTTGCGCAAGGTCGTGAGGCCGATCGATTCGTTCGCCTCATAGTACGATTCATTGCCGATGCGAATGTAGCTGTGGTCGAGAAACCACACCATGAGGGCGAGGAGCTGTTCACGATCGATGTCCGGACGAGCTAGGTGCTCGTCGACATTGCGACGAATCTTGGGGAGGTGGGTACCGAAGTTCATCAGACGATAGAAGTTGATCAGCTCACGCAGCTGGCGCCAGCGCGGATGATACATGTACTGCTTGCGACCTTTTTCATCCAGGCCAGTGACAAGAATATGCCCCTGATCGTTGGCACAAAACCAGACCGATTGCCAGGCAGGTGGTACGGCGAGGGACTTGAGTCGCTGACGCACTTCTGGCTGACTAACAGTATCCCCCTTGCTATCGACGAAGCGCCATCCCTTGCCTGCCTTCTGCCGAGTGAGGCCAGGAATCTCATCTGAGACATACTCGAGGCCGACGAGTTTCGCGCAGGCGAGACTGTCATGATAGAGTGCCTGGAGTTGATCGGCTTTCATATTGTTCATATCTTAGCATGCCAAGTTGTACTCGAGGAAATATATTGACTTTTAGGCTATTTTGTGCTAATATGCGCTGATCGTCAACGTGACGTTTCTGGGTATTTCCCCAGACTGCACCCAGGAGACACTTCATGAGCACACCCGCCGCAATCCTTCCCGTCCAGTTCCGGATCATCGCCAACCCTTACCCGCACACCATCCCTGACCCCGAGTTCAACCTGCTGATCGCCACCGTCGCTCGTCGACTCGCTGCTCAGATCCACGCAGATCACAACAGTCTCGGGGACGGCCAGTTCGGTTTCCTCAAGCGGCCCAGCCTCGGGCTGTGCCTGATGAACCCCACCCTTCCGCGCTACACGCCGGCGAGGCACGCCGTCATGGCGCTCATCGCCATCGGTGACGAAGGCGAGAGCTACCTCGTCAACGGCGCCGGCAAGGCCATCACGCACTGGGAACAGGGTGAGAACTGTGGCGTCGGCGCCTACGCCGACATCCACTGCCTGCCCGACGGTTCCTTCGTCTACGGGCACTCGGCCGAAGTCAACCGCACCATCGCTGGCGCTTCGGCAGCCAGTGAGCAGCAAGACCGCGCACTGGCACTCCGTGCCGCGAGCGAGTTCAACAGCTTCACGGCTGACGCCCGCAAGAAGTGGCAGGAAGCCCACCCGCAGCACAAGTGGTTCTGCAACGACAACGAACCGCGCGTGCTCTTCACCGAGGTCGCCAGCTGGCTGCACGGGGTGGCTGCCTAACACACCACACTGGTGCTCACCCGAGCCCTGAGAAGAGTCCTCTGACTCCTCTCAGGGCTCTTTTCATGTATATGTAATCTATTCAAGCCACACCAAAGCCCATACAATAGAGAGCAACATGGCTACCAAAAAATCCCCGAAGAACACCACGCTCAAGACCGCTCTCGCCCTCATCAAAAAATACCAACACGGCATCGCGCTCGGACTTCTTCTAGCGCTCGGTCTGCTCACCCGCTTCTGGCTCTTCGGATACCCGAACACTGCTGTCTTCGACGAAGTGTACTTTGGCAAGTTTGTATCCGCGTACTACACCCACCAATATTTCTTTGATATTCACCCACCTCTCGGCAAGCTCCTCATCGCCGGCTTCGCCTGGCTCTTCCACTACACGCCGACTCAGTCATTTGACAGCATCGGCACCGTCTATACCGACAACACCTATCTCATCCTGCGCTTCTTGCCATCACTGGCAGCCGCCCTCCTGCCTGTCGCCGTCTACTCATTCGCCCGAGAGCTTGGTCTCAAGACACGTACCGCACTCCTCGTCGGGCTCTTCATCATCTTCGAGAATACTTTCATTGCCCAAGGTCGTTTCATCCTCATCGATAGCTTCCTCTTCCTCTTTGGCTTTGGCGGTATGTGGGCCTATTTCGCGTGGCGTCACCGCCGTGGTAAACTCCGGCTCATTCTAGCCGCCGCTCTCATCGGTGCCGCCATGAGCGTGAAATGGACTGGGCTCGGCTTTCTCGCCATCCCGCTCATCTGTGAGCTCGTGCAATATATTCGCGTGAAGAATCTAGACCGCCTCATGCGCACGACTGCCATCCTGATCGCCATCCCCGTCATCCTCTACACGACCCTATTCAGCATTCATATCTCCCTGCTCAACAGGACAGGCGACGGAGATGCCTTCATGACGTCACAGTTCCAAAAGACCTTGTCAGGCTCAACCTATGAGCAAGATGAGAGCGTGAAGCCACTACCTATGCTCACCCGCATCGTCGAGCTCAACTACCAGATGTACGCCGCCAACGCCCGCCTGACCGCCACGCACCCATACGCTAGCCAATGGTATAGCTGGCCGCTTATGTTGAGACCGATTTCATACTGGGTAGATGGTGAGGCACAGATCTGGCTCTTTGGTAACCCTGTTATATGGTGGGGCAGCACGGCCGGTATGATCGTCCTCGTCTACCAGCTCATCCGCGGCAAGCTCAAGGCCCACCGCAAATCCATCGCTCTCCTAGTAGTAGGCGCATATGTGATCAACATGGCACCGTTTATCGGCATCACACGTGTCATGTTCCTCTACCACTATATGATTGCGCTCGTCTGGGCGCTCATCGGCGTAGGCCTCTTGCTCGACAAAGTCAGCGCGAAGAATCAAGCCTACCTGCTGGGTCTCGTCATGATCACCTTCTTCATCGTCGCACCGTTCACGTACGGCGTATCACCAGATGCCTTTTCGACGGCTTTCCGTACGCTCTTGCCTAGCTGGCGCTAGCTACGTTTCTTGTGGTGTGGCTTCTTGCGGTGGACTGGCTCGGCCGGAACTGACGGAGCAACCTTTTGGTTTTCGAAGAATGTTGGTGCTTCCCCTCGATCCAGTGGTTTCTTAATCGCAAAGTAGTAGATGAGACCGGCTACCCAGTTGAGCTGGATGAAGAAGCTGGCGATAAGAATAACGAGCCAGAGGGTCCGTTGGTCCTCGTGTGGCCAGTCTGTACGTCGCAGGGCATCGACCAGCATCGTGATCCAAAATACGAACGAGGCAATGACCAGCAGTATGAAGACAAGAGCTAGCAAGAGCACAAATCCGATGAAAAGATTTCCTTCGGCGCTTGTTTCTTCAGCGTGAGCTAATAAGATCGGGAGTGTCGTGGCGAGTGCAGGAAGCATAAGTATTACTCTTTAATAATGCTTTCATTTCATCAGTAATCGAGAAGGCTGTCAAACTATTTCCCTCCAACAGATTAGATGATAGAATATACCGGTCTCTAGTTTATAGATGCGGGTATGGTATAAAGATTATTATTCCTGCCTTCCAAGCAGGCGATGAGGGTTTGATTCCCTCTACCCGCTCCAGGTTTCAGACGTTGATACTTCGACTGTTGAAACCTGGAGCTTTGCATATAGAGGCAGAGTACACGCCTCGGTAGTGCAGTTGGATGTTTCGCCGCAAGGCGGACCTCAGAAAAATCTGCTCTATCCAATGAAACGAGGGCAGTATAAGATACGAACTAGGAACATGCCTCGGTAGCTCAGTTGGATAGAGCAGTGGACTTCTAAGCCAATGGTCGGTGGTTCGAATCCACCCCGGGGCACCATATTTGTTCTTCTGGGCACCCTAACAGGGCTCGAACCTATGA
>CALKUN010000050.1 GCA_937996675.1 uncultured Candidatus Saccharibacteria bacterium | reverse complement strand
GCGCTGATAGGCACGCCAGCAGCATCAACCAAGCCGAGAGCCGGTGCGAACGTAGGAGCCGCCATTAGCTAGTCCCTCCAGCGACAGAGCAATATGTGATGGTTCCTGCCCCGGTCTTAACAAAGGCCCAAGTGAGCGTTTCAGCCTGAGTGATGAAATACTCGTAGGCGTTCGCAACGCTCGCCGCGTCGGCGCTTATGAGCTTAGGAGCGTTTGCAGAGTCCCCCATAGGATACCCGTTTGAGCCGATCCAGGCGTAGGGAGTGACTTGCGCAGCGCCAGCGCTCACTGACAGCGCGATTGACATGCGCGTACCGGACATCACGAGAGCCCGCGGAGGACTCGCGGCGAGCAAGGTAGCAGGCCCTCCGACCGGCAGATCGGCAGCCAGGATTGGAGTCACCACAGTTCTAGGCGTGCTGCTGCCACCTGTAGGGAAGCCAGCGAGATCTACCATAGTCAGTGCTGGTGTCAACAAAGGGGGCATGTTTGTCTACCTGTGATGGATACGCTGACTCACACATGGCCTACCGCGGAGCGCCTACCTTATAAGTTAACGTCCGCTGCGTGCAGCCTGCCAAGCCTTGCGGAAGACAGATCGCAAACGTGCGTCGATCTTCGCCTGCCAAGCGACTGGCATCGGTTCGCCTGGCTCCGGTGCCCAAGGTCGAGCAGGGATTGTCCGCGTCCCGAGTCGTTGATAAATCTCATGGGGTTTGCTTGGGCAGTCAACGTAGACGGTCCCCAGCGAGTTTGCAGAGCGATTTGCAGTGAAGGTAAGGGCCTCACCAATCGTGAGCAGCAGCGGCCTACCCGTACCGTCAGCGCGCTCGGGCCAAGGTGTGCCGTCAGGCTGGCGCTGCTGGTCAAAGCACTGTTGCACTAACTCCTCAACTACCTCTAGTTGCTCGGCAGCCATGCGCTCATACAGAGCCGCTTTGAGGTGGGCCATGTGTTGCTTGAGGTTGGGGCCTGACTGTCGGATGGCCATTGGGTTGGAGGACGGAATTGCTGGCGTGCTTGGTGAGAGGTGCTAGTGTTGAGGTATGGCTGAACTATGTGGCTTAGGCATATCTACGTGTGACCGCGCCGTTGTAGGTGTATTTTGTTCGCGGTATCCACGTTGCTTAGGTTCTGGGCTGTATCCCGACATACCTAGACAGGTTGTAGAAAGAAAAAGCATGACAAAGACCCTCCAACGCGCTGGCGCTCTCGTCGCCGCTTACATAGATGACCCCATGGGCCGTCGCCTTATCCTCTCGAAAGTCGAGGGTGCACGTCGGCTCGTTGCAGAGACTTCGGTGCAGATCGGCACGACTCAGGCAGAGGTTGCGGACGTGATTCGAGTGCTGCGCAAGCTCGCGCAAGAATTGCCGCCGTAGTTGTTGCACGAGCTGAGAGGTGCTATCGTATCTATCGGCGAAACTTTAAGTGCACTCTGAAGCCCAAAAGATCGAGGTAAGGCGTGCTGGCTGCGCGCTATCAATTCCCTTTCTAGGAGACTCTCATGCGTGAATCCGGTTACGGTTCTCTCGGTGCCCTGCTCGCGATGGCTGCAACGCTCTTTACTGGCGGGAGTGCTCGCGCCGCTGGTATTGCGCCCACTCAGGACGGTCGTGGGGCTGCGCCTGCGCTCGGTGGTGCAGTTAATACGCGCTACGCTGGCGGTGGTGCATCGTACGGTCAGAAGAAACGGCGCAAGCTCGCCTGGTCCAACGTCGGGCGCAAGCGTAGCGTCAAGTGTCAGGGTCGGCCTGCCGGGATGGGTCGGCGAGCGTCGCATGCCTGGCGGGCCTGATTCTCTGCACAACGCTTTGCATACGAAAGGACGAATAGTCAACCTCGATTCTTACCATCACAGGAAGCTACAACGGACGATCGGAATCATCGCTCGACGCTTTGCAGTCAAACTACTAGCCAAGCTGAAGGAAAACATGCGTACATACATCGAAAAACGCCTTGAGAACCTCATCGGCGAGCACGCCAACGGACAGACCGCAATCCGCAACCTGGAAGCGCAGCTCACCGCGATGCGTGAGACTGTGACGCGCATCAACGGTGCCATCACTCTGTGTCAGGAGGCGCTGCGGGATGCGCCGAAAGAGGAGCCCCAGACCGTTCCGCCAAAACTGGTGGCTGTTCATCCCGGTACTGAGTGCGGCGCTGATTTAGCAGCTCGTCGGGAATATACGCCCGGCGCGCGCAAGGCTTACGAGTCGTTTCCTTCAGGTAGTGACGATCTCGACCCGCGCAGCTAGATCCACATCCCCGACAAAGGATCTTTAGCCGGCACCATCTGCGGGAAGCTCGTCTTAGGACTACCCGTCCCTCGCTTCAATGATGGCCGATATGCCGGGTGATTCGCGAACTCTCCACTCTGCGCTCGCTGATACCACTTCGTAGCGCCTGTCTTGTCGGGGTGATAGACTTCCATGTCCTTCGACGAGCCCAGCCCCGCCTTGCAGATCATGCGCCAGCGTACCCTATCTGAAACCGTTTGCTCCAAGTCGCCGCCCCACGCGAGCAGCGGTAGAGTGTCGCCCCAGCTCCCGACCAGGAAGCCGTCTGCATAATCGCACTCTGGCGGGATGAGCGAGGTGAGATCAGGCGAAGGCGTAGTGCTCGCCGTGAAAGTATCACCCACCGCGTAAAGCCCTGGCTGCGCGTACAGGCGTATCCCGATCGCTCCCCCTACTGGACTAGCTCCCCCACTAACAGGCCCGCTCACATAGTCAATGAAGGCCCGCCCGTCGTCTGCTGAGATAGTGCGGGAGCGCCCAAATGTGACCGCTCCGTCCACAGAGAGCTTGAAGGCAGGTAGCACGCCAGGGTTTACCGTGCCGAGCTGGTTGCACTGTCCCGCCACGGTGCAAACGATGACCAGCGAGAAGGTGCCCATCGGGTTTCCCTCTAGGTCGGGCGGCGGAGCTGTACCTGAGCCGGCGGTGCGCACGCAGTCGGAGAAACTACCCGGCAACAGCGGCGAGGGGACGGTGAGGGAGTCAGTCTGAAAAAGGAGCGCCGGGGGTAGTGAGAGCGCATACACTTTTTCCGGGGTGATGTAGAGCGTGGTCATAGCTGACAGAACATGGTCCACCTCGGACGTGCAAAGCGGCTGTCGGGTGCTAGGCTTAGAGGATGTAGTTCATGTCGTCTATTTAGCCTTATGCTTTTGGCCCGGTGTGCATTGGAGGCAGATGTGAAAATCAAGAGCGACAGTATGCAGCTCACCATCGACGGCGTGTCATTCTCGGGTCTCAAGTCCGTCCAATGGGACCCTTAAACGTAGGCTCACCCTTACAGCCAATCCCGCTCGGTGTAACTACTGGGACGTACACGGCTGAGGGCTCATTGACCATCACGAAAGAGGTTTGGGAACGCTTCTGGCCGAATCAGTCGTTCGTTCGTTCGTTCTTGGAAGCTAGGTGGAGGGAATGCGAGAGACAGGCGAAAGCGACGACGGGTAGCGGGCGGTTGAGGTCCCGCCCATGCGGGCTACGAAGCAGTCGTGACAGCGACCCACGTAGTCGAGCCCGAGCTATTCACGTACAGCCGAGTGCTCGACGAACTGCCGTCAGTGCGCAGGTAGAAAGAACCCTGCGCAGCGCTTACGGTAGGAGCGCCCGAGCCGACGTAGATACCGAGCGCCGCAGTGCTGCTTAGGAGCAGTGAAGCACCAGCGCTACCACCGGCCGGGACAGCCACTGCAGACTGCGCGGTGATGGTGCCAGTACCTTTCGCGTTGATCGTCAGGTTCTCGTTGCTTCCCGACGAGAGTACGAGCAGAGCAACGCCCGCCGCAGCAGCCGCGCTCTTGATCTGCAGGCCGGTCGCGCTCGAAGCGGTCGAGCTGTCTACTTTCAGGGCGGGGTTGGTAGCGCCGTTGGCACCGACAACCAGGGAGCTGGCGCCCGAGCTGGTCACAGCAACAGCGATTGCGCCGTTACCGATAGCGATCGAGGTGGCAGCGGTAGTTCCGAGCTGCAGCGCCGCGGCAGAGTCTACAGTCAGCGCGCCGGCAGAGGTCTTCCAGGTAGAAGCCGCACCCGCAGTCAGGGTCATCGCCGCGGCAGTCGAGACGAAGGATAGGGCCTTACCGCTCGCGCCTGCCCATGCAGCAGCGCCGGTCGAGAGCGAGAAGTCGGCGCTGCTCCCCGAGAAGTCATTCGCAACAGCGCCCGAAGCGGTGAGGCCAGCAGCGAACACAGGCGCGGCGTTGAAGGTCGCGATGCCGGTCTGCGTCAGCGTCGAGCTGTGAGTCACAGCCCCGGTGATCGCCAGCGTGCTCTGACCGACGATCGCGCCACTCGCCGTCAAAGTCGTAGTTGTGACAGCGCCGACGCTCTGAGAAATAACCGAGCTCGCCGAAAGGTAGCCGGTCGCGCCAGCGAGGACGGCAGACTGACCGCTCGGACGAGTCTGCACAACGTGGTACAGCGCGTTGCCTTCAAGGTCTTCCCAGTTGAGCTGGTTGACAGAGCCATCGTCGACATTCAGCACGGCGTTGGGAACGAAGTACCAAGCGGTGCTGTCAGCGTTCTGCTTGATGAGCTGGTAGCTAGACGGTCCGGTCCCAGCAACATTCGAGACAGACAGTCGGATAAGTCCAGTCGTGTTGGTCAGAGTGCCGGACGGGCTCACACCGTTCGCCGGCTTCGCGAGGAGAATCGTTACTTGCGCCATAGAAGTGCTCCGTTCAGGTGCTTCAATACAGGGCGTTTTGCACCGCCCATTTATGGAGCCCGCTACGGTCCCACCGCCTGCGGGCGATCAGCTCCTAGCGGAGCACTTAGCCGTTGATGCGCATGCGGACAACGCACTGAGGCAGGCCGTAGCCGACGCCCCAGAAGCCGTCCCAATCCCAGCCGATCGAGCCGAACTTACGCCGCACCTCGTCCGAGCTATCCAGGCCGTACACGTTCATGTAGGGCATGCGCTTCGGACTCACGATGAAGGCAGGCTGCAGCGCGCCGCCCATGGTGGCGATGGCGTACACGTACTGGTCGCTGTTGGGGTACACAGTCGGGTTGGCGAGGTCCTCAAACAGCTCGACCCCCATCACTCGCCCCTTGTAAGGCGAAGTGCCGGTGCCGACGCCGAACTTACCGCCGCCCGCGTCCACCGCTTGCGGGATGAGCGCCATACCGTCGGGCAGACCGAAGCCGGTGAGCTGCATGACCTTCAGCATGGTGCTGTTGGTCGGGCACAAGATCAGGGGCTTGCGCATCGCCCCGTCTTTCAGCATGCCGTCGAACCAGGGGATCTTGGCGATAGCGTCAAGCAGAATAACGAACCCGTCACCTGTCGCCCACTGCGCGTTGGTACAGGTCACGTCGTTGGAGAACGTGATGGCGGAGCCGGGCTTGATCGGGCGGGCGGTATGGAAGAAAGTCAGCCCGTCGTAAGTCGTGCTGTGGTTGCCGTTGATCGTGTCCACCATGCCGAGCACGTCAATCGAGCGGCCAGCGCGGGAGATGATCATGCCCTGCTTGCCACTGAGCAAGCCGTAGGGGTCCTGAGTGTCGAGGTCGATCAGCTCGGTGTCAATACCGTAACGCTGGCGGGTGACGTAAGCGTTGACGACCAGGGGCTGAGTCTCACCGCGCGATACGCCCGTCGGCCAAGCCTTACCAGGCTGACTGACGGGACTCATCGGGTAGTGCATGAGCTCGCCGGCCTGGCCTGAGCCGTTCTGGACGCCTGCGACCGAGCGCCCGACCGGGGTTCCGCCCGTGGTGCTCCCGTTATCGACGAAGGCGATCTTCGAGTAGATCGCCTCGTCGTTGGTCATGTGCATCGTGGTCAGGACCGTGTTGACACCGTTGACGAGCTGGCTGATATCGCCCGTCGAAAAAAAATTGCCTTGCTCGCCCGCCATGTTCATTCTCCCGGTCCGTGACCGCTGCCGCGATTAGCGGCGAAATTGTTGTGCTAGTCCATTGAGCGAGCAGCGCGCCCGCCCGTTAGCTACTTCTTACAGAGGCCCGGTCCGCGTGACAGCCACGCCGTAGATCGTCCCGAAAGTGATGTCGGTCCGGTGATCGATGTACGTCAGGTAGAAGGCAGCGTCATGCGTGGCTACGGTGTGCCCCACCGTCTGATTGTCCTTCATGCCGACCTTGCAGCCGATGTCGCTGGCGGTGATCGTGCCGTCGGTCTTGAACTGCTTCATGACGCCGAGCTTGAACACCATCGGGTCATCGTTGGCTCGCGTCACGGTGCTGCCCGTCGCGTTCACATAGGTCTTGGCCGACACGCCGAGCACGACCGCGTTGGCGGTGTTGCCGACGTAGGGCTCGGCGTAGCCGTTGCCCTGGACGACCATCGCCAGAGTCCCGGCAGGGATCGTGGTGTTGGCTTTCAGGGCGTAGTACAGACACGACTCCTGCTTCTCGGCGGAGGCTTCGCTGATCTCAATCGCGGTAGTAGCTGCGGTCATCGTCTTATCCTCGTAAGTGGTGTAGGCTCAGTAGCCGGTACTTGGTTCGTGGCCGCAGCTTACTGCCGGCTGCCAGGGTGCTGCATGACGCGCACACCCTTGTTGCCCTGCGCGGCGAGCACCTGCTTGGAGGCGAGCACCTTGGCCGGATCGATGGTCACGCCGTTCTGCTTCGCGCTGGCGATAGCGGCGAGGTCCGCAGAGGTGAGCTCTACTTTCTTGCCAACCAGATCAGCGGGAACCTCAGCGGTGATCCCCTGCGCCGGGCGATGGCCGTTGTCAATGCCGAGCTCGACGGTGCGGGTCGCGCTGTTGTCGCCCTGGGGAGCCGGCGCGCTGTTGGGAGCCTCGTAGATCTTCGGACCCTTGTTGAACTGCTCACAGTCGGCGAGCGAGAGGCTCTTGATCTTCGCGGTCACGTCCTGACGGGTCTTGCCGTTGATGCGCCCGCTGTTGAACGCCAACTCGATGAAGTTCGCCTTGAGCTGCTCGGTCGAGAGCTGCAGCGCCAGCGGCTGTGCCTCAGCGCGAGCGGCGAGCGAGATGATCGCCCCCACCTGACCAGTCTTCGCGCCAGTCTTCTCAGCGACGGTCTCAGACAGCGAGATGAGCGCTCCCAGGTCAACCGGGCCGTCTTTCTGACCGGCAGCGGCGAGAGCGTCATCCAGGGCCTTGACGGCAGAGAGCGCGACCTGTCGCTTCTGCTCGACTTCGGGAGTGAGGCCCTCACTGGAGCCTGAGCTGATAAAGGTCGCCGTGAGTGCCTTGAGGGTGTTCATATCCATCATCTCCGAATCGTTGTCGTCAAGAGCTTTGACGTTAGGGGTCTCACTGCTAGGTGCGGGGTGCATTGCAGAGTGCATCTTGTTTTGCATCCCTTGCATTCCGCTGTGTTTCGCAGACAGAACGGACAGCGCGTTGATCGGCGCGTGCATCTCGCTTAGCGGGTGCTCCGCGTGCCACTCCCAGCCCTTCACTTCCTTGTCCGCGTCCTTCTCATGGTCGGGCTTGACGTGGGAAGGGACCGAGCAGGAATAGCCGTGCACATCCATCGGCGCACCGTTAGAAGGGTGGCTCAGGCGCATCGTTCCCATGTAGCTCATGTGGTGACGCGGAAGGTCGAGCCCGGTCTCTTCCTTGAGTTCGCGTACCGCGCCGTCTACAGGGTGCTCACCCTCTTTGACGTGACCGCCCGGCGCAGTGTACTTGCCGCTGTCATGTCGTCGGCCCCAGAGCGTGTGTCCGGTGTCCGCGTTGTGGACGAGCACTGAGGCGACATTGTGCTTTGCCGGTGAGCCGTGGGGGTGCTCAGCCATGGCTCGGATGTGCTTGTCGGAGTCGACAGAGAGCTCAATCGCAGGCGTAGTCATGTTGACGGACGGATCGGTCAGTGCTACGCTCAGCGGTGGGCCATGTGTAGAGGGAACGGGGCTGTTCACTGTGGGTGCGTTCGTGGAGAGCTCAGCAGCTCTAGAGCCTGGCACGCTCGGGTCAGTTTCCCTATCGTAGAGACCAGGAAGTTTGCCGTCAGCGGCCTCACCAGGCTTCATTGAACTGTCGCCACAGTGCGCGGGAGTGGGGCCAGTGCCTCCTACATCGGGCAAGGAGACCACGCTGTCTGAGGCTAGCTCCGTACCCACTGCTAAACGCTTTGCACCTAGCGCGTCACTAACACCGTCTGGCCCTACATGGCCCACCGCGGCACTCATCTCTGCTGAGAGCGCGGTGAACTCTATATCAGCACTCAGCATGAGAGGCGCGCAGCCGAGCGTCGCCGGGTCATTCGTGAGCGCGCTTTTGAGCACGTCGATAATCTCGCCCGTTGCCTCATCCACACCGATGACGGGCGAGTAATAGATGAACTCGCCATTGCGTATGTAGCCGGCGGCATCGGGCGTCCAGCTCTGCCCCTTCATGTGGAAGCCGCGCGCGTCTGCTAAGGGTGTTGAGTTGCCCGCTGCTCGACGAGCATGCACGTCGGTGATGGGCTTACCGTCTTTGTCGGTTTTCGTAGAGAAGTGCTCGTAGTCCCACATGAATCTACGGTTGCGCTTAGCCCACTGCTCAGCTACGGACTTGCCAGATCGAGCCGTCCACTGAAACGTACCATACTCAGTGTGCATCGGTCCGGCAACGATGAGCGTAAAGTCAGTCGGGGGGCTGCCGTCTGGCGAGAGGGGGAGCGCTTGGCCGGCGAGTGGGATGAGCTTGACTTGTGCGGCTGTGGGGACTGGCGCGGCGTTAGGCGAGGTATTTAGTGAAACCTGCATGCGCGGACGGATCTGCGTGCTAGGCTTGGTTTAGGAGGATCGCATAGGCTCAATTGATTTAGACATACTCGTAGGCCCGACCTGGGACTTCTACGGCGTTGACAATAATTTCTTTAAGTTGGATGGCTTTGTATACGAAGCCATGGAAGATCCTGACGACGGCTACCGCTCTTGTCTAGCGGAGGTGCGCGTAGCCAACGACAACGACGCATACCGACCCACCTTTTTCACACAGCCTATTGCTCAGGTTAGAGTGAGGCCGATCGCAGCGGCTGACACATCGGGACACGAATTGGTTGACGCCAGCGGGCATGTATGGCTAAAGATAGGAACTAGTGATGTAAATGATTACTATCCCTGCTTCCTGTTCCACTATGATCCGAAGCAGCCCTAATGCACCCATCACGCATACCAATCCGCTCCCTCGTCGATGTAGTCAAATGGCTAGAGCGGCGGCAGTCATTCTACATCTGGCACAAGGGCTTACCGGCTGGCTATAACAAACCGCGCTTCATGCACCACGGTTGGCTTTATCGTCCTCACCATCCGCAACAGGATTAGGCTCTGGCTGTGCTTCCTGCCCGTCTTCAGTAGACTCGCCGTTGTCCTCATCCAGCGCATCCAGCTCATCCGGCAGAGGTGGCATATCACCGACCTCACCAGCAGCACCACTCAGCCTGATCGGCACCCTCAACCGACCACCTACAGCCCAAACCGACACAGTATCGATGTCAATCGGCACAGGTGCGCCAGGTGCGTCAACGCGACTGCCCGCAGGTAGGTAAGCCCTGGTCATATGCGGGATGAAGCCGTGATCCTGCTTCACGTCGATACCGCTAGCCTCAAGAGCAGATACTAGCTTAGAGCGCAAGTCAGCAAGCCCTGGCACGTCAGCAAGGGTCACGTAGGCGAGCTGGCCTTCAGCTTCTACGCCCCGAGGTGGGCCATGTTTAGAAGGTGCGGTGT
>CALKUN010000049.1 GCA_937996675.1 uncultured Candidatus Saccharibacteria bacterium | reverse complement strand
TGCCGGATATGCTGTTCCATCATCGAGCTAACTTCTGTCGCTGACAACTTGTCGACGAGTGTCTTACCTGTGCGTAGGCATACGATACGCATTTAGCGGCGACCTCGCCGCTTTGACTTGGCGACGGCAGCGCCGAGAACTTGCTCAATCGTCGTAGGAACGTCGACAGGCAGCTCGACGCCGTACTGACGAGCATCTTCGCGCTCGTCTTTTGTAAACCGACCTCGGCTGCTGTCGTACATGCGCTCGTCTGCGGTCAAGAGTGCGACCGGACACAGCACGGTCGCACCCTCGCGGCATACAAGCACTGCGAGTCCTGTCGAGGTAACGCCGCGATAGTCTTTGTGCTTGCTGAGGTAGACCGCGATCTCTTCTTGAGTCGGTTTGCGGCCAAGCCAGACGCGGCTGTTGCTGCCCAGTTTCGACGGCAACCCCGCGACGTCCTCAACGATCGGCATCCTTGCCGTGATGTAGTGCTGAAAGTACGCTTCTTGACCACCGTGTCGCTCAGCATACTCTCGGACAGCAGCGACCTGATCGTCGGCTTCTTTGTGAGTTGGCCACGGTCCCGCGAGACGGTGATAGCCCTCTTCAGGGCGTCGTCCCTGCCTGTGACTGACGACGTAGTAGTGGCCGGGCCTCGTGTCGAGGTCGCCTCGCAGCGTCGAGAAGTCTGACTTCGGCGTGGTCATGACGTCGCCTTGACCATGGGATCGCCGAGGAAACTGCGACGGTTCTCGTCTGCGCCACAGTGGCGACACTTAAAACCTTCGTAAGGCATGCCAGCGAGCAGCTCAGTTAGTGCCAGTACGGCGGTCAGATCCGCGTTACCTCGCGTGTGGTTCGGGCCACTGCGCGAGTGAGGCGCCGGCCCGATCTCTTCGGGATGGTTACGAAATTGACGCACGACGAGCGCTGAGTCGTCAGGCTCTGGTCCTGACGTCGTCGTGAAGACCTCGACGTCGGTCTGCTTGCCCGTCAGGCGCAGATAGAACGTCACGTAAGAGGCCGGACCTGCTGCGTTTGTGCTGAGCTTGCAGGTGAAGCCGGCCTTCTTTGCGGAGGCTTTGAACATTCGGAAGTATGCGGCCCACTGCTCAATGTCGCGACGCTTGTCTTCTGCGTTCTCGGGCGTCATTCGATCTCGTCGAGGCGTTTGCATAAGATCTCCTTACCACGTCCACCTTACGCCGCCGCCACATTTCTGTCAACAACTATCGTCTAAGCCGCCGCACCCTACTTGCCGCTACCTTGCACTAACCGTAGGAGTCTACCACGTGGCCGTCAATCCCTCAGCTTCAATTATCTTTCTCGACGGGCAGCTCGACGCCCAGATCAACCTGGCCACTAACGTCGCTATCAAGCTCGGCGCCGCGACTGGCGGGCCGCTGCTGCGCCCGACCTTCGTCAGCCAAACTTCGTCAGTCCTAGCATTCTTGCAGGGTCCCCTCGTTGCGTCCGGTGCCAACCACGTCACCTACAGCGGCGGCGTGTACTTGCTCCGCACGAACGCTTCGACACTCGGCAGCATCGGCAGCGTGACGAAGACGCCCGCGACCACGAGCCCAGCGTCCCTCGCCAACATGTCCGTCGCGCTCACCAGCTACACGCTGCACAGTACCGTCGACGCCCCCACCGCCAGCTCCAAGACCCTCAGCGACGCAGCCCTCGCGGGCGGCTGGACAGCACCCTCTGCGCCGCTCCAGCTCACTATCACGAGCGGCGTCAGCACGGCTGCGCACACGCAGACCATCACCTACGTCGACACGAACGGCGACGTGCAGGTCGGCGTCGTCAGCATCAGCGGCGCCGGCACCGTGACGACCTCCTTCAGCACGTTCATCGCCAGCGTCATCAGCATCGTCGTCAGCACTGCGCCCGTCGGGACGCAGTCCTACGCCGCCGCCTTCACGACGCCTGCCGATCGCTACTACGCCCGGATCAAGACCATCAGTGGCGGCGTCCTCGGCGTGAGCGGCGGCACCACTCCGCGCGTGCAAGTCAGCCTCGACGACGGCCTGACCTACTCGCGGACGCTCAGCCTCGCGTCGACGGGCATCATGGACCTCGTCACCTACGCGGGCGGCCTCACGCCGCAGGCGACGGGCGTGACCATGACGTTCTCGCCGAGCACCACCTCGCAGGAGATCTACGGCTCCATCCGCGTCGCTGGCGCTACCACCATCGGCGACGTCGTCTACACGAAGAAGACGTCGGCGGCAGTGACCGTGACGCACGTCGTCAGCGGCACGGGTACCGCTTTCTCTGTCGCTGTCGTCGGCAACGCCATCACTGTGAACTCGGCCACCGACGGCGGCGGCCTCGCGACGACGACCGCCAACGACGTGGTCGCCGGCATCCTCGCCAGCACCCCTGCCAGCGCGCTCGTCTCCGCCGTCGCAGTTGGCGCCGGTACCGGCCTCATGGCTGCGCACGCCTCTGCGCCCTTCACGAACAGCAACGTCGACTACACGCCGAAGGTCGAGAACGTCACGATCAAGCACGGCGATCCGGGCCCATCTAACAGCCTGCTTCAGGTCAGCGTCGTCGGTACTCAGATCATCGTCTACCCCGTCACCGACGCCAACGGCATCCAAACCTCGACAGCTACGCAGGTCGCGGCTGCTGTGACGGCGTCGGCCACCGCCTCGTTGCTCGTCGCTGCGGCAGCCACCGGTAGCGGCGCCGGCATCGTCGGCATGCAGAACGTCTTTACGGCGCTGCCCGTCTCGTTGGCGACCGGTGACGTGTTCTCCTTCAGCACGACGCCACCGCAGTGGAATAGCGCCGACCTCGCCGAGGCGCTCGAAGTTCTCCGCAACAACGACACCGCGCTCGACAGCTTCAGTGTCATGCACATAATTGGCGCCGCGACCGACAGCGACGTCCAGAACACGCAGACGTGGCTCGACACGCTCGCCAGTCAGAAGCGCAAGTTCAAGGCCGCCTACCACGAGACGACGTTCATGGGCGCCACCGCCGAGTCGACGTGGCTGGCTAACACGCTGGCGGGCTACACTCCCGTCGACACCGACCCGAAGGTCGGTCTCGGCGCTGGCGAGGTCAACACCATCAACCCCGCCAACGCGACCATCGACCGCCGCAACGTGACGACGGCGTACATGTCGCGGCTGATGATCTGCTCGATCTCCGAGCTGCCCTCACACGTCGACTGCGAGACAGACCTCGGCATCCAGAACAGCCTCAACGGCGTAGCGACTCGTCCGAGCACCGCAGCGACGGTGACGCCGCTCTGGCAGACCGACGACACCCTCGTGACGCTGAACAACAGCAACTTCGTTACCTTCAGGACGCTGCCTGGTCGCACTGGCATCTATGTGCGACAGGGCCTGATGTATACGATTGATGGCTCGGATTACGCCTTTGTGACCAATCGTCGCACTGCTGACGCCGTCGCCGCCGTCGCCTACGACGAGATCATCCGTAACCTGAACGCTAACTTGCTCGTCGACCCCAACACCGGCCAACTCGCCGAGGTCGAGGTAAAGCGCATCGAGTCGCAGGTTGAGGGACGTGTGCGTCGCGACATCATGGGTGGGGCTCGTCAGCACATCTCGGGCGTCCGTTGCGTCATCGACCGCGGCACTAACTTCCAGACGACTGGTCGGATTACTGGAGCGCTGCGTATTGTCGGCCGAACGCCAGCAGTTGAGATCGTGCTGCGCCTCGGCTACGTCCGCACCCTGGCGTAACTGTTGACAATTTCATGGCGACGTCGTCACGACGTCGCATAAGGTATACAAATGGCATCCAATTCCGTCTACCAGATCTATCCGGCGAATCAGTCGTCGGTGCAATTCCAGTATTCAAATGTCCAGATAAGTATCAGTAGTGCGCCTGGCGTCTACTTTCCGTTCATCATGTCGGTGTCATACCAAGACTCTCTTGAGGTCGCAGAAGGACGTGGTACGAGTCCATATGCTATGGGTACGACACTTGGCCAGCTGACTGCATCTGGCAGCATAGAGGTGCAAAAAGCCTACAGTCAGCAGTTTTTGGATATCATAGCGGCAGGTTCCCCCGATGGGAACAGCTTGTATGATAACATCTTCCAGTTGAATGTACAGTACTCGATTCGAGTACCTGTAGGACAAACACCTATTCCTGTGGTACAGGATGTGCTTGTCGGTTGT
>CALKUN010000048.1 GCA_937996675.1 uncultured Candidatus Saccharibacteria bacterium | reverse complement strand
CTGCGTTTACGCTTGGAAGAAAATCTCGCCGTACATCCGAGTACGCCTCGATTTACTTCCAATACTAAGCCTTGCTGGGCATCACTATAAGATGAGCCCGTACTCATTCGTAAGAAGTCAGCTTCGTTGTTTAGGACTCGCCTCAAGGTACCTTGCAAGATACCGTGGGGCGGACGAGTAAGCGATAAGCCGAATTCTGTCCTTGGGAGCCTATCTCACCAAGGGGCAATCATCTATCTAGTGCTGCGCTTCGTAAAGTGCAGCCTTGTTCCGATTCACTCAGAATCATGCGACGTATCCGAATAAGAGCGGGCACGCTCCAGCCGACCAAAGTCGACTGTGGATCCATAAGCCTTGCAGCAGGTGGGGTTTACCGCCGGCACGCGTCACCGCAAGCCGTTGGGCGCTCTTACCGCCCTCTTTTCACCCTTACCTGTCGTAAACGACAGGCGGTATAGTCTCTGTGGCACTTTCCCTCGAATTACTTCGGATCGCCGTTAGCGATCACCCGTGCCCGAGCTGTTCGGACTTTCCTCTCACGCCCGAAGGTATGAGCGATTGCCTGCTTACTCGCGTGATTATTTTACAAGATTATAGCTATTTTGTCGAGTGTGCATCGAGGCACTGATTTACGACAGTATCGGAGAGGTGGTTCTCCGCCCTCGGGATGTGGCGGAATTGAATATCGAGGCCATGAAGGAGGCGCTGTACTTTATCATATTGAGCTTTCATGTCAGGATGCTTCACTTTGTATTGTCCGTTGAGTTGTCGCACAACGAGCTGGCTGTCTAACAAGAACTCGGCGCTTGTCAGCTCATGCTTGCGCACCAAACCAATCCCCAAAATAACTGCGTTATACTCCGCAACATTATTCGTCGCCGTCCCCAAAAACTCTTGAGCTGTCTCTACAACTTCGCTCTTATCATCAACAAGCACCGCACCAGATGCCGCCGGGCCCGGATTCCCCCTTGAACCACCGTCACAATACACTATCATCTATACCGTCCTTACGTAATAAATAATCAGCACTAGACTCGCAAACACCAAGCGGTAGATGAGAAAGACCTTCAGGCTGTGAGTCTGGAGATACCGAAGGAGCCATTTAATCACGACCGCACCAAGCGCAGCGGACACCAAGATGCCTACGCCTACCTCTAGGATATTGATATCTGTGGAGCTATCGGTGAGCAGGCCAAGCAGCTTGTAAAGCCCAGCCCCAAGCGCTATAGGCGTACCGATCAGAAAACTAAAACGAGCAGCTGCTTCTCGCTTTAGACCCACAGCCAGACCGGCTGCGATGGTTGATCCAGAGCGAGATACACCCGGTATGAGGGCTAGTGCTTGGCCGAGCCCAATATAGATTGCATCCTTTTGTGTAAGCTTCTCTAGTGGTTTCTTCTGGCCCGCATGCACGTCGATATACCAGATGATCAGTGTAGCCAAGATCATCCCAACCGCCACGATAGGAATAGCTGAGTTGCTCTCGTGAAAGGTGCCATCTATCACCTTCTCACCGAGGAAGCCAATAACTCCACCCGGGACGGAGGCTATCAGTATCAGCTTCAAGAGCGGGGATCGGTCCTTGATCAGCTGAGTAAAATCCTTCCAGAAATAACCAATCAGAGCAATCGATGTACCAATGTGTAGCGCCGCATCAAAAGCCAAGCCGGGATTCGGAAAACCAAATAGCCAGGGCGCGACCAGAAGATGTCCGCTCGACGAGATCGGCAAGAATTCCGTAATTGCCTGTAAGGCTCCGAGAACAATGGCAACGATCATGAGATGGGATGCTCCTTAAGGTAATCAATGATTCGGACAGCTTCTGTATGTCGCTCTTCGGTGCTCATATCAAGAATAGCATCATGGTCGAGCTCTTCATTCTTGAAGAGAGAGAATACATGCAGATGAGTATGGTCGACTTCTAGGCCAGCTGCAACCATAGCTACTCGAGGCGGCGCATAGATCGCCCGAATCACTTCCATAAGACCATACGTCACCGCCATCAGATGAGCACGAGTCTCAACGGGGGTGTCAATCAAATCGGTGTACTCTTCAACCGGTATCACGAGAAGATGGCCTGGCGAATGGGGTGCTATCGAGAGAATTGCAAAGACCAGATCATCCTCATAGAGGATGTCGCCGGGAAGCTCTTTGGTTCGTACATGAGTAAAGACTGATGCCATATCTGTAATCTATTTTAGCACGAAGCGAACTAGGTTGACTCGTCCCTCAAAGTACATAATACTTATGTTAAGACATGAAACCTATGCATAAATTGAACAAAACTACTGCTCTACTTCGTAAGATATCTACCAAAGATATCAGCTCTGAATCAAGCATACTATCTGACCCAGGTCTTTTGGAGCTCTTCAGCTGGCATACTTCGCGTGCGCCAAAAGCCCGTATCAAAGACACGCTTCGTCTCCTCGTCAAAGATCAGCTCATCAGCCAAGGCAGCCTCAATAATGAAGCTCTCTTCTCCATCACTCCCGCAGGCAAAGAGAGGCTCACCCGATCTGACATTAAGAGCTCGGTAACACTACCCGACCGCTGGAGCAACCGCTGGCACTTTGTCACCTATCAGATACCAGCTCAGCAAAAGGTGGCGCGAAATGCCTTCATTCTTGAGCTGAAACGTATCGGATTTCTGCGCTATGGCCCTGCCCTCTGGATATTCCCCCATGATCTCACTCCCCACCTCAAGAAGTTCGCAGCACAAGAAAGTCTCTCGGATCATATCGAGTATATTCGCGCCGATAGCATCACCAATCAGAAGAAGTGGCAGAAACAGTTTAAGCTGTAAAAATCATAGCTAAAAAGGATCCTCTCGAGAAAGGATCCTTACTTAGCTTCGTTCGGGCGCTAGGTCGTCTGGAGTTCGTCTTTAGAAAGACTAGCTTCATGCTTTCGCAGTGTGCGGATTGTAGAAGCAGCCAAACGAACGCGAACTTTCTGACCATTAATGATCAGAGTCTTAGTCTGAAGGTTTGGCTTCCAGACTTTCGAAGTGTGACGCATAGAGTGGCTGACGTTGCGGCCAAACTGTTTGCCTTTTCCGGTGATATCGCATTTGTATGACATAACCTGGAAATTGTAGCAAAATACACGCTCCAAAGCAAGTCATAGTATAATGAGAGGATGAATATTCTCGAAATCGTCCGATTACTGTTTATATACGTAGTGGCACTTACGGTGCATGAATTTAGTCATGCCTGGATGGCCCACCGCCTCGGAGATCCAACCGCTAAAGGTGAAGGACGACTATCTCTCAACCCTTTTGTACATATCGATCCGTTTGTAACGCTCGCACTACCCTTCTTTCTCATACTTATTGGGAGCCCGATCATCTTTGGTGCGGCCCGACCCGTACCATTCAATCCCCATATGGTAAGAGGCGGACACAGAGGCGCTGCACTCGTAGCCTTGGCTGGGCCAGCCAGCAACTTTCTGATGGCCGCGATGATCGCCCTGCTTGTCCGACTCATACCTGGTCTGGGCATCGTAGGTTCAGGTTTTTTCATCACCTTTGTCGTGACGAATATTGCTCTGGGTCTCTTCAACCTCATTCCAGTGCCACCTCTTGATGGGTCGCGCGTCATCTACGCCTTTGCACCAGATAGCATACGTGACCTATTTGACCGCTTCGAACGGCTTGGCATGATGGGCATACTTATCTTCTTCTTTGTTATCTATCCGTTGGTAGCCGGCAGCTTACAGGGCACAATCCAGTTCGTCTCGCGATATCTCCTCGGTCTATGAGGGGCAAGAAAAACCGACTATACTAAGTGTAGCTTCGCAGGTGAGCGAAACCGGACGAATATTTTTTCTGCTTAACGATTTTTAGGGACCTCTAGATTACTCGCCATAACCAGCGATGTTGCGAGGACCCACCTGGTACTAAGGCCAGGGAAGATTACTGTCCACCGCCACCTGGGAGGCACTTACTTATATCCCCATGCGGCTCTCTCAGCGTGTCCCATCGGGTATCTCTCGCGCTGAGCTGCGTTTACGCCAAAAAATATCCCTCGTCGTACTAATATGTACGCCTCGGGATATTTTTTATGCTAGGCGTATTTCTAAATGAGAAGCAGCATCGAGCTAAGATGACCCGCTACTAAGTGGGCATAGTCAACTTCGACCACCAGGAAGAATAACTAGGCTTCGAGGCTAATCAGGCGTCGGACATCTGTGCCGATGTCTTTTGAGCCAAGCTTCACCTTTTGCAGAGCTTCACTCTTGAGCTGAAGCTCCTTCTCGATCTCAGGGATCTCAAGGGGGAGCTTTATGGGAATGATTACTGAGCTCTCAAATCGACCCATGAGGGCAGTAAAGTCCTGGGCTGAGCCAGTTTCTAGCCAGATACATAGGATATGCGCTGGCTGAAGGTGATCTACTACTTCGTCGCTGAGAGCAGCCAAGTTCTCAATCGAGAGGGCAGCAATAGCAATCCCTTCATTGATCAACTGATAAGAGATATCATCAGATCCAGCCGAAACGCCGTCGATCATAACACCTTGAGCTTCATACTCGCCTGGGCCATAAAAACGGCGAACATTCTTCTCAGTCGCAGTATCAACGATACTCTTGGTGACAAGCTGTACGTCCCCTGTAGAAACATTGGGGCCGATAACGATATCAATCTGATTAACTGTTATTTTGAGGTCTGTTGGGGTAAGTCGTGTAAATTCCATATTGATTCAGTATACCAGCTTGAGATTACTGATTGTTGAGTTCGGCTATCTGAAACGCTTCATCTGTCGTAATTGATGGATCCGGTACAGAAACGTTCACCGCAACCGGTCCAGCAATCTGATTTGCTACTGCGGCAGCTTGCTG
>CALKUN010000047.1 GCA_937996675.1 uncultured Candidatus Saccharibacteria bacterium | reverse complement strand
AGATTTTCAGCAAATGGGCATTGAAAAGGCCATTCGTCATGTGGCTAACATCAACGACTGGCGTGCTCCTCAGAAAGCCCAAGCCAACCTGGAGATGCTCACTGGTCCGGGCGTGAAAATGGTCCGTGAGTATCCGGAGAACAACCCCAAAGGCCTCCGCTGGGTAGAGCTTAAGGCCGATCCCACTCCTGACCTACTGAAGACTCTATCCCCTCAAGACTATGATAGGTACAATAGATATATTGAGAGAGGGGACGATCCCTTGGAGGCACTAAGGAGCGCTATTGGAGACGAAGGGAATCCAGTCGTAGATGCCCTGAAGAAACAGCTGAAGTATGAAGGTGATACGATGGGCCACTGTGTCGGTGGATACTGTGAGGGAGTCCTGGGGGGTCATTCCCGTATCTTCTCGCTTCGTGACGCTAAGGGCGAGCCTCACGTCACAGTTGAAGTATCGCCTACTGATGCGGGCGAAGTAATTCAGCAAATCAAAGGCAAGCAAAACCTAGCTCCAAAAGCTGAGTACTTGCCATTTGTGCGTGACTTTCTCAGCAATCCCTACCACGGCTCTTCTTGGCAAGACGCCATTGGTGATCTGAACAGCCTCGGGCTGAGTCCCGAGGACATAGAGAAGATACCTAGAGCTTACGCGCAAGGCGGCTTGGTAGGTCGTCAAGACTTTGGCGGAGTAGTAGGTTACATTCTCGACTAAGGCACGTAGAATCATAGTATACTAGGACTTTATGCCGTATAAGGGCTCAAACGTGGAAAATGATCTGAATCCGCTTACGTTGGGCGAAATGCCTGAAGAGTACATTGAGAACGACGACGGCTCGGTAGACGTGCCAAGTGATTTGTTTCTTGATAGCTCCGTCGTGCCCGAGTTTAGCGCAAACCTGGCAGAAGTATTCAGCAGAAGTACCCTTACCAGTGCTGCCGCTGAGCTTGTGGACCTTATCGAAAAGGACCGAGAAGCTCGCAAAAAGCGTGATAAGCAGTACGAGGAAGGCCTTCAACGCACCGGACTTGGCGACGACGCGCCAGGCGGGGCCGAGTTTGCAGGCAGCAGCCGTGTTGTACACCCGGTGCTGGCCGAGGGCTGTGTAGATTTTGCGGCAAGAGCTATTAAAGAGCTTTTTCCGGCTG
>CALKUN010000046.1 GCA_937996675.1 uncultured Candidatus Saccharibacteria bacterium | reverse complement strand
ACGCCAAATCCTGACGTCTTGTGTAATGAGTTGATCAAGTTTCAGCTGTTCTTCGATCTTTGCATGGCCGATGGAGCCGACTACGTTGCGACGGGCCACTACGCTCGCATAGATGGGGGCGTACTCAAGATGGCGGTAGATGACCGCAAGGATCAGACATACTTTCTCTACCGATTGCCGGAAGCGGCGGCTCACCGAGTGCTTTTTCCGATTGGTGATTACCACAAGCCAGCCGTTCGTGAAATGGCGACAGAGCTGGGGCTGCCGACGGCACGACGCAAGGACAGCATGGGGTTGTGCTTTGTTGGTCGAGTACCTTTGAAGGACTTTTTGTCTGAATTCATGGAGTTGCACCCGGGAGCTATCTTGGACGCTGACGATAGGGTTATTGGTCAGCACGAAGGGGTAGAGCTCTTCACGATTGGGCAGCGCCATGGCCTCGGCATTGGCGGTGGGAGTCCCTACTATGTGCTGTCAAAAGACATTCCCTCTGCTACTGTGCGCGTCACAACAGATCCGAGCGTACTGGAGCGAGATCATTACACGATCGATCGTTGTCGCTGGTGGACTCAGCCCGATGAGGTAACTGAGTATCATGTACGGATTCGTCATCTTGGGGAGTTATTGCCCTGCCGCCTGCAGGATCTAGGGGATGGCTCGTGGCGCATCCAGCTCGCAGGTAACCATCGTGGTGTAGCGATTGGGCAACATGCGGTTGTATACCTCGGCGAAACCGTTATCGGCGGCGGCGCACTCTCTTCCTGAACCATAAGCAATATGGTAAACTGTTCCCGATGGAAGATCGCAAGAAAAATGAAAATCGTCTCGACGCCGGCGCGGCGTCTATGGCGTATATGCCCACGCCAGACGGTCAGTCTGATGATAAGGAGCTTAAGATCGACAAGTCGGCCGAGAAGCATACTATGGCCGATATTGCAGCTGAGCTCGAGGCTGAAGATCAAGCTGCTGCCATTAAGGTACCAGTTGGTGGTAAGCCTGTCGCTGTAGCGTCTACCAAAGCCGCTCCAAAAGCAGCCGCCAAGCCAAAGGCCGATCCGAAGCCGACCGAAGCAGATCTCGACGACATGCCGCTCGTGGTGCACGACGGTACGGCGCCAACTGAATTTGATAATGAGCT
>CALKUN010000045.1 GCA_937996675.1 uncultured Candidatus Saccharibacteria bacterium | reverse complement strand
GTCCGATCGTGTCGTCCGACTTGATCGTAAGGACTTCCTGCAAGGTATGTGAAGCGCCGTATGCTTCGAGTGCCCATACTTCCATCTCTCCGAATCGCTGTCCACCCATCATAGCCTTACCACCGAGTGGCTGCTGAGTAACCATAGCGTATGGTCCAGTTGAACGAGCGTGGATCTTGTCGTCTACCATGTGGTGGAGCTTGAGCATGTACTTGTAACCAATCGTAGTCTTCTGGTCGAATGGCTGTCCGGTGAATCCGTGGTAGAGCTGAGCCTTACCGTCTTCAGACAATCCAGCCTTTTTGAGCTCTTCCTTGATCTCTTCGATCTTCACACCGTCGAGTACCGGGCTAGCTACCTTGTAACCGAGCGCATGAGCGGCCCATCCGAGGTGAGTCTCAAGAATCTGACCGATGTTCATACGAGCACCAATACCGAGTGGGTTTAGTACGATATCAACCGGAGTACCGTCTTCTAGGTATGGCATATCTTCAACAGGCATTACCTTGGAGATCACACCCTTGTTACCGTGTCGTCCGGCCATCTTGTCACCGACCTGCACCTTGCGGAGCTGAGCCACTGCGACGTAGATCTGTTGCATGACGCCTGATGGAAGTTCATCGCCATTGGCACCAGAGAGAATCTTGACGCCAACGACCTTACCGACGCTACCGTTTGGCATGCGTAGTGAGCTGTCCTTTACTTCACGAGCCTTTTCACCAAAGATCGCTCGGAGGAGACGCTCTTCTGAGCTGAGTTCAGTCTCACCCTTCGGGCTGATCTTACCGATGAGAATATCACCAGCAGCAACCTCAGCACCGAGTCGGATAATTCCGCCTTCGTCGAGGTCCTTCAGGGCATCGTCACCAACGTTCGGGATGTCTCGCGTGACAATTTCAGGTCCGAGCTTGGTATCACGTACGTCCATCTGGAGTGTCTCGATGTGGATTGAGCTGTAGCGGTCAGCCTGAACGATACGCTCAGAGATGATGATCGCGTCTTCGAAGTTAAATCCGTCGAAGCTCATGAAAGCTACGAGGACGTTCTGTCCGAGAGCGAGCTCTCCGCCTTCGGTCGATGTACCATCGGCGAGGACGTCGCCTTTCTTAAGTGTGTCACCACCCTTGACGCGACAGCGCTGGTTCATAGCAGCACCTTGGTTTGATCGGATGAAGCTCAAGAGTTCATAGGTCTTTTCACCGAGCTTCTTGTACTTTACGACAATCTTCGTAGCGTTAGCTGATACAACCGTACCGTCATCTTCGGCGACGACCAGCTGGCCAGAGTCTTCAGCGACTTTACGCTCAATCCCTGTACCAACCAGTGGTGCTTCTGGTCGAACCAAAGCGACAGCCTGCTTCTGCATGTTTGCACCCATCAGGGCACGTCGAGCGTCGTCGTGCTCCATGAATGGAATGAGGGCGGCAGAGATACCGACGGTCTGGATAGATGAGATATCAACGTAGTGAACATCGTCAGATGGAAGCTCAGCGGCCTCACCACCGACACCACGAGCAGAGACGACCTTCTCGAGGAAGTAGCCGTTTTCGTCGTACTTGGTGTTAGCTGGAGCGATGACCATATTCTCTTCGCCAAAGGCGTCAAGGTAGACAACTTCCTTCGAAACTCGAGCACGGACCGGTACGAGGTCTTCGCCAGCCTTCTCGAGTGCCTTAGCCTGAGCTGCAGTAATGGTGTCGCCGGCCTTCACGAGGACAGTGCCCTTAGCATCCTTGACTTGCTTACGAGCAATTTCGCCAACAGACTTGGCTGGAGCCACTGCATTGATGACTTTCATATATGGAGTTTCAATGAAGCCGTATTCGTTGACTTGCGCATAGCTAGCCATCGTCGATACGAGTCCGATGTTCGGACCTTCTGGTGTCTCAATCGGACAAATGCGTCCGTAGTGAGTACGGTGAACGTCGCGAACTTCAAACCCAGCTCGTTCTCGACTCAAACCGCCAGGTCCAAGCGCATTCAAACGACGCTTGTGGACAATTTCATCCAGCAAGTTGGTCTGCGAGAGGAACTGTGAAAGCTGGTGAGATGCAAAGAATTCCTTCACGCTAGCGACAATTGGTCGGACATTAATAAGGAGTGATGGAGTGACGGTATCAGGGTCAGCTACTGACATACGGTCCTTAACGATACGCTCCATACGAGCAATACCAACGCGGAATCGCTGCTGGATGAGCTCACCAACCATCTTGAGGCGTCGGTTTGAGAGGTTGTCGATGTCGTCCTGAGCTTCACCGGCATTGGTCATGCGGATCGCTTCCTTCACGATAGCGACGAAGTCATCTACCTTGAGGACGCGGTTTTCACGAGTGGTCTTGTGATTGAGGCCGAGACGCTTGTTGAGCATATATCGACCGACCTTCGAGAGATCATAGCGCTTGAAGTCGAAGAACATTGAGTCAATCAGTGACTTAGAGTTTTCAACTGTAGCAAGATCACCTGGGCGGATACGCTTGTAGACTTCCATGAGAGCTTCAGCGGTGCTACTTGAAGCGTCCTTAGAAAGTGTCTGCTGGATAAATCGCACTTCGCCATTGTCTACATCTGAGAAGAGTTCGAGGAGTTCGTTGTCGGTACCATACCCAAAAGCACGCAAGAGAGTGGTGAGTGGAAGCTTTCGCTTTCGATCGATCTTGACGCTCATGACGCCGTTGGCTGCAGTCTCGATCTCGAGCCAAGCACCGCGTGATGGGATGATCTTGGCGCCAAAGTAACCAGTTGCTGCGTCATTTGTAAAGAAGACACCGTTACTACGGACTAACTGTGATACAACGACGCGCTCAACACCGTTGATAATGAATGTGCCGCGGTTGGTGAGAACTGGGAAATCACCCAAGAAGATCTCTTGAGTTTTTACTTCGCCGGTTTCCTTGATGAGGAGCTCCATGTTGGCACGAAGTGAGGCTTCGTAGGTAGCGTTCTTTTCTTTGGCTTCCCATTCTGAGAGCTTTGGCTGTTCGTAGTAGTAGTCCTTGAAAGACAAGGCATAGAGCTTGCCTGTAAAGTCTTCAATTGGGCTAATTTCGTCAAAAAGTTCAGCCAGTCCTTCTCGGACGAACCAGTTGTAGCTGGCGTGCTGAATCTCAACGAGGTTTGGCAAAGGGAGAATATCCTTGTGCGCGCTGAGATAAATACGATCGGTTGATGGGATAGTTTGTGGCATAAAGAGCGTGATCTCCAATGATTATGATGTCGACAAATCGAGTATGTGTGTTTTATGAGAGAGTGAGCGACGAATATTTCCGGGTCGTTTGATCCGGGAAATACTAAAGTCTATTCACAATGATCCAAGCAGTGCACAGTCTGGATGTTCTCTCGAGTTGAGATGTTAGATGAGATGGCGGGGCGAGGTGTTTCTAAAAATATTGTGTGAGCTGGCATAGCCCTCTCACGCAAAAAACGCTGCACGTCTAAATAAGCAAGTTAGCGCGATGGCGTTGTGAATAAATTAAGCATCCTCTTACATACTATTCTATGGAGCGCTGTGCGTCCTGTCAAGCGTATACTCGTGATATTTTCCTGAAGATTTTCAGGAATAATAGCCCGAGTAAGCCAAGCGCTACTGCTACCCCGCCCAAAACGACCAGCGGACTGAATAAGTCGGCCAAAATAGCCGCGAAGAAGACCGGTGCGAGAGCCGCAATATTGATCATCATATTGAGTGTGCCAAAGATCTGGCCACGCATCTCATCGGTAGATGCGAGCTGCAGAAGTGTCTGTGAAGCAACTAGAATCATGGCATCGAGAGCCCCCAACGAGAATGTTGACAGAGCGACAGCTGGTCCAAGGGCAGACCCTAGGCTTAGACTCGGCAAGATGACGAGCGTACCCATAGTAATTACAGCCGCAAAGAGACAAGTGTAGAT
>CALKUN010000044.1 GCA_937996675.1 uncultured Candidatus Saccharibacteria bacterium | reverse complement strand
TCGGGACGCGAGGGTCTCGGCCGGTCGGCTTGCGCCTACGGCTCCGACGAGACGCTGGTCGACTTCATCAACAAGACTGCGCGCCCAATCTCCGCCTGCTAAACCAGTTCGGGTTCACGAGGGAGTAAATATGCAGGGGCGCGTGACACCGGAGACGGTGACGAAGCTAGAGACGGGTCAGATTTTTGTGTTTGGGTCGAACCTAAGAGGTATTCATGGCGCAGGCGCTGCGCTTGCAGCGCGCAAACAATTCGGCGCTAAACTCGGTATAGGTGAAGGTTTCACAGGTGAGTGTTATGCACTACCTACTAAGCGCACGCCTTACAAGCGCGCAACACTTGAAGAAATACATAGAGCCGTCGATCTGTTTATCGAAACAGCTCAACACTGTCGCGGACTGACATTTCTAGTTGTCGAGGTAGGCTGTAAGCTAGCCGGCTACACACCAGCGCAGATCGCCCCACTCTTCAGACCAGCTATCAAGATGCAGAACGTTTGGCTGCCGGCTAGCTTCTGGCGAGTGCTGTCGCCTGCGCGAACCGGTACGCAATGACCCCCTCCGACATCCCCCGTCTACTCACCGACCCCTCTCCCCAGGACTGGCGCAAGGTCGCCCGTATCCTCGACAAGCTGCACAGCACGGCCAGTCACGATCTACCCGCTGCTCTAACACTGGTCAAGCGCTGCATCAACACCTGGCCTACCGACGCTCGCAAGTGCGTACCGCGCGAGCCGCTCGACCACTGGCGACGCGCGACGATCGACGACCCGCACGGCCACGATCAACTCCTCGACCTCTGCCTCAAGATCCGCCATGAGTCTGCCACCTACGGCTACTACGAAACCTACGTATGTAACGATCCGGCGCTACTGTGGACGACTGACGGGCCGTGGGGACGAGCCGGCTGCCAGCAGGTACACCTCGTCAGGGGCTTCTCGGGACCGGCGCGATCGGTGCGCTCGGACGCATGGCTGCGCATCGGCGAGGCCGGGCAGGGAGACCTCGTCGGCTGGCTGTCGGTGTACCTGCCTCCCTACGGGCTGCTCGCCGTCAAGCTGGAGGTAGAGATCAAGATGCCCGAGGGCAGACTGTCGCC
>CALKUN010000043.1 GCA_937996675.1 uncultured Candidatus Saccharibacteria bacterium | reverse complement strand
GGCTTGCTCCAGAGTGTGGTCAATCTCAAACTCCTCAAGAAGGCTGCTCAGTCTGGCGACAAAGAACTCATCCTCGTCACGAGCGATAAGACGGCTACGGCTCTCGCCGGTAAGCTCGAGCTGGCTGTCGCTAAGAACATCAATGCTGCTCCTCATATTGAAGCCGGCGAGCCAGAGCCAGATCGCACGACCAAGATTAGTGCTGACGAGGAATCGCCAAACGAGGATAGCGGGGGCCTCGCGGCTGTCCCCGTGCAACGCTATGACGCACCAAATAAAAAAGCTTCTCGATCAAAAGCCGATAAGCCTGCAAAAGGCGCAAAAGTACCAAATTATCAAAAGTTTCAATTGTGGATTTGGATTGGCGCTGGCGCGTTCATTCTTTTCTTGTTCCTCTGGCTCGCTACAGCCTTTTTACAAACCGCTACAATTCACGTCCAGGCTTCTGCAGATCAGCGCCCGGTAGACACCACATTTGTACTCTCTACGACAAAGAGTGGAGCTACTACGCTCACCGCTCAGAGCCTAGAGCTGGTCAAGGATTTGAGCCAGACCTACCAGGCGTCCGGGCAGAAAGACGTTGGTGCCAAAGCGAGTGGAACGGTATCGGTAAAAAACTGTGAGGATACCGACTCCCACCCGCTTCCAGCCGGCAGTAAGCTCGTGACGGGCGGCAAAGCCTTCCTGACTACCGGCGACGCTACTATTCCCGAAGGTGACTTTGCAGGGGGTGGCTCGGTCTGCAAGTCCAAATCCGTTTCGGTAGCAGTAGCTGCTGAGGCGAATGGTGACTCGTACAACTTCTCTGGTGCGACCTTCTCGGTCACTGGTCTCACTGCCAAGGTTTCTGGTACTGGTACGACATCCGGCGGTGTCACGAAGAACGTTACCGTGGTTGCTCAGGGTGATATTGACGGGGCCCAGAAGACTGCCATCGAAGGCGCCAAGACTCAGGCATTGAGCGACTTGCGCGACATGGCAACCGACGACCAGAAAGTGTTTGATGACACGATTACTTCAAGTGTAGTGAGTGCGACGCCAAACCCACCAGCTGGTGCGGAAGCAAGCTCCGGTACACTCACGCTCAAGGTGAAGTACACCGTCTTGACCGCTCAGGTGACTGATATGGAGGCTCTCGTAAAGGCCAGCCTTGGTAGCCAGATCTCGGCTGGTGGTGAACTGCTCGATGCCGGTCTCGATCAGGCTGAGCTCAAGCAGACCAAGGCATCCGGTGGAGACTTTACCTACCAGCTCAAGACGACCGCTTTCACGGGTCAGCCGATCGACAAGGACGCGTTGGCCAAGCAGGCTGCTGGACGATCCAAGAAAGAAGTCTCGGATATCGCCAAGCAATATCCAAATGTCTCTGGCGTCACTATCGACTCATGGGTGTTCGTGCCCAACATGCCTGCCAACGCGAGTAATATCAAAGTAGATATAAAAGTCTCAAAGTAGGCGATAGGGGGAGTATGGGACTCGGTCAAGAACATGTCGGCGTAGCAGTCGAGCAGACGCTCATAGGCGTAGATCCAGGAGAGAAGCGTATCGGACTTGCCGTGAAGCCAGCCGGCCAAACCGGTGGCGTGCCATTGCGGGTGGTGGAGCCGGGTCCGGATTTTTATACCTTGGTTACGAAGCTTGCAGACCAATATGATGCCGACACGGTAGTGGTAGGGCTACCGCGGGATATCAATGGCAATGACACAGCTCAGACTGCCAAGGCCCGTGCTTTTGCTGGTGAGCTGGCTGAGGCTACCGGTCTCCATATCTTGATGCATGATGAATTTAGTACCAGTGAACGAGCCCGAGAACGGCTCAAACCGACTACTCGCGATCAAGAGAAGCGAGAGCTTGATGCTGTGGCGGCTGCGATCCTCCTGGAAGATTATATAGAGAGTATGGTCTAATGCCGCCGACGCCACCGCGCCCGACGGGTGGACCAATGGGTCACGCCATACATACCGTGCAGCGCCGCGATGGCAAGCGCCTGGCGGTGCGGCTAGGGCTAGCTGCGCTGGTCGTCGTGATGACTGCTACTATCGGCACACTAGCGTGGTTTTCATATAGCATCAATGCACCGGTGGGTGGTGCTACCCCGCTCGGAGGGGGTGAACCGAGCGTAGTGGTGATTCCGACAGGCAGTTCTATATCTGAGATTAGCCAAATCTTGAGTCAAAAAGGCCTCATCCGTAGCTCAACGGCATTCGAGATCTATGCGCGTATTGGGCCAGCCCACGGTCAACTCAAGCCCGGTCCATACCAGCTCAATCCAGGTATGTCGACTGTACAAATCCTCGACTATCTTTCGTCTGGCAAGATCGCGGTGCGTACATTTGTGGCCCGCGATGGGCTGACACTTGCTCAGCTGGCGGCGAGCTATGAGCAACAGGGCTTTGGCGCAGCTTCCGAATTTACCGCAGCCGTGGGAGCTGCCAAGCTGTCGCCATCCGCGCAGGCGTTCTTTGGCTCACCAACTTCGTTAGAAGGGCTCCTGCCGGCTGATAGTTACCAATTGATCATTAATGATCCAGCCTCGGTACTTATCGCACAGATGCTCAAGAATCTCGACGAAAAGGTCATACCGGCTTTCCAGGCGTTTTCGTCGTATCCCGGCAAACTGACTGCCTACCAAGTCCTCATCCTGGCTTCTATTGTAGAGAAGGAGGCTTCAACGCCAGCTGATCGATCTGGCGTGGCTGGTGTGTTCTACAATCGGCTAGCCAAAGGGATTAAGCTAGAGAGCGATGTGACGGTTATATACATAACGGGTCGCACCGAGCCGACTGCCACGGACCTCAACTCAAACTCTCCATACAACACGCGCAAGTTTGCTGGATTGCCGCCAACACCGATCTCGGTGCCATCGCTCGCGGCGATCGAGTCGACACTCAAGCCGACCGCCAGTAGCTACATCTTCTTCATCGGCGGTAAGGATGGCAAAACGTACTATGCAAACACCTATGCCGAGCATCTCATCAATATAGATAAATACATGTAGGCGGCTCGTTTTGGGTTGATGAGTGGTTTTTCCTTCCAAAATCTTCTCCTGTCGCACCCCAGATAATAAACCGATGTCAAATAACCTGCCGTCAAGGGTTGACCAGCTCGCAACCGCTTGTTAGTATACCTCCCGTAGCTTTTAGTTTGGTATTGGTGGAGTCCGCCCCGAGGGCGCTCGTAAGACCCAGTCACCCGACTAAAAACTCCTGTTGATCACATCTGATAAAGGGCTCAATATACATTAATTTTAAGGTCGATGTGCCCCCGTTCACTCGTGCAACGAGTGAAGACGATCTGATCACAGTAACGATTACGTGTAATAACAGCGGATATGGAAACTATTCATAGCTTTCCATTTATTGTCAGCTCACACGTACGGAGCGCGTATTAGTAGAATAAGCCCATCCGTATCCCTTATTCCGAAGCCTATGGCTGCGGCAGGGGTTACTCAGACTTCTTCTTCGATAAAAGCAAACTCATCGTCTCGTCTGAACAACGACGAGGCCTCAGCCCTTGAGGCTGGGATTGGTCGCTCACTTGCGGCTATTAAACAATCAATTATGTCAGGTGGCTCATGGCGCTTGGCTTCCCACGCCCTGTTGATCGCAGTGGTGGTCTGTATCGCTATGGCCGGAAAAGTTCAGGCCGATAGTATCACTGTTATCCGACCAGGTGCACAGGAGTCTGCTCCACAGGACCAGTCGGGGGAGCTTCAGTCTGGTGCTATCTTGGCTCAACAGGCTCAGCTTCTGATTGCCTCTGACGTGCAGGAACGAGCTACGACCAGCGTGTCTCAGATCCAGCTCGCTACCACAGACGAAAACTTCCTCACGAAGAAGGCTCCCATTACGGCCGGTCAGCCAGTGAAGCGCAGTGTCTCTAGCTACACAATTGCTCAAGGCGACACCGCTTCATCGATCGCCGCCAAGTTTGGCGTCACCACCGATACACTCTTCTGGGCTAACAACCTAGCTGAAGACGCGACGCTCAAGCCGGGTCAGCAGCTCATGATCCTCCCAGTCAATGGTCTGCTTTATACCGCAAAGGGTGATGAAGATGTCGCCGGTCTCGCTGCTACCTATCAGGCAAGCGCGAACCTTATCGATAGCTATAATCAGCTCGAGGGTAAAGCACTGGCTGCAGGCCAGAAGATTATCATCCCTGACGGTGTGAAGCCGGAAGTGAAGAAGGCTACTCCAGTCGCTCCTGTAGTAAGTAGTACCCGTATTGCTTCGAGTGGTACAACCCTGCGAGCTGGGAGCTTCTCAAACTCATACTCGATGGGCTACTGCACGTACTATGTCGCCAGCCGCCGAGCTGTCCCGTCAAATTGGGGTAATGCTTCGAGCTGGTACTACAACGCTATCGCGTCTGGCTATGGTGTTGGTACAACGCCACGTGCTGGGGCAGTAGCTTGGGAATTTGGTAACCACGTCGCTTATGTTGAACGAGTGAACGGCGACGGCACTGTGACTGTCTCTGAGATGAACTTCTTCGGCAACGGTGGTGGATGGAACCGAGTGAGTCAGCGTACGACTGCGGCCAGCAAGTTCAAATACATCTACTAGCAGAAATGTACTCAAATAAAAAAGCCCTTCGAGGGCTTTTTTATTTGACACAGATCTAGAGATCACCTATAAAGTATCCACTGCCCGACGCAACAGGGCCTAGTGAAAGAAGCACCTACAATGACAAAACTCATGAGTGAGTTAAGACTTCAGTCGATTGTGAGCTGGGAGGAATGGCAACGGCTGTGGGACGAGTGCAGTCAATACGAACAGTATCTCGGTCTATTGAACTGCCTTTTTGATTCGGCAAATTTCGCGACCTTAAGTTGGGAAGATGATCCGCTTGGGGTGAATCGCACGTTGTTCTTACTAGATCTCATTGATGAAGTGCAGCCAAGCGATGCAGGGCGCGAGCTCAAATCGCCAACGACGCCTTCGGATGCACGAGGCAAGCTTGTGCGTAAGGGGCGGACTGTACTGGTGAACTTTTGGAGTAAGTCACCAAATACCAATATGAATAGTAGGTTTATGCAGCCAGCAGTACTGGAGCGTCTCATACGCTTTTTCCAGCTCGTTCCCGCTACTCATCTGCCGAGCAACCTGCCTGCCTACGTTCCAGCTGGTGATAAGAATTATGTCGAGAGTTACTGGTGGAATACGGTAGCCCTGACAATCGTGCGAATGGGTCTGCAGCGCGCCCATTCAAGGCACTACAATACCCTTCACCCTGAGGCGTGTCAGATACTTCGCGATCATTTGTCAGAGACTTTTCACTTGCTGATGCCGAGTGGGCAAACGCATCTCTTGATCGACGCACTGGACGTGCTTGGTGACGGGCGCAGGCACCAGCTGCGTTACCTCGCTACAGGGGGCTTACCCGATACTCCACTAGAAAGTGTGGCGCGCGGCAGAAGAAACACCTTGCAACGAGAACTCGCTCGGACGATGATCGTCGTGGAGCGCCTCGGGTCTATCTCGACTTGGTAGGCTTGACTGCCCGGACTTCGGTCCGGGCTTTTTCTTTTGCTTATGCTTTGCGCCTCCTATCGCCGGAAGGTGGCATTTCGTTCGGGGGATCTCAAGATTAGGTTGTCCTGCTATCGACAATCGTAGATATTAATGACAGAATAGCCACGGATTTCTGTATCTATATCAGTGTGAGAATAGCACACTGTAGCTGACCTAGCCTGCTATAGTGTGCCGTTCTCACCATACGGAGAGATCGCTGTAGCCAAAATGGCGTCGGTGAAGTTCTACGGCAGAAGAGTATTTGATATGTCAGACATGAAGTTTAATGGGCTGATAACGGCGGAGAAGCGCTGGCACGCGATCTTTACGAGGCTCGCACAAGGTGGATTGCCGTCCGACAAAGTGGTGCGAGCCTTGCAGGATATCTACGAGGGTAGGTTCCGGGAGGAGCCAGATGCCTTTGACTGGTGCGAGCAGTACCTCCTGAGTCCCGCAGATCAGCTGAAGAAGCTCGAGTACTATAACACTGAGTACTGGGATGGTTACTTCAATCTGATGCATTTCGTGATGGCGGCCAACCTCACAGGAGGACCCCCATCGCGCTACCAGCGAGTGACGGATCTGCATGTATACAACGTTTCATTCGCATCGATGGAGATGGCTCTCGAGATGTGGGGCAGAGTTTTTGAGGGAGAGCTTCAAGACGTGCACTGGGGCTGGACACAGGTGCAGGAGGACAAGCTTTCAGAAATAGCGGGTCAGGTGCGTCTCTTCAAGCCAGATAGGCCTATGATCGAGCTTGTGCGTATCAACCTCGTCTCTCATTGGGTATCTGGAGAACGCAGTACGGTTCGTGAAGTGAGAACGACGGCTCAGGCTATGGGGGAGGAGTTGGCGGGCCTGGAAGTACTGAGTGCTTATGGGCTCCATCCTGAGCTTTTTGAGCACCAGGATGGCGAGACGCTCCCGTGCGCACGGCTCGCCAGCTTACGCGTTGGCGTTGAGGAGGGACCGGATGATACGGTCTTGATCCTCGAGCATAATGCATCGCTAGACCCAGCTCTTTGGCGGCATTCTGTCGCTGGGGAACATGCTGGCGCAGCGTCTCCGATCCTGCTCAAGCTGTGGGACGACTGACGTTTTAGGATCATGTACGGCACCTCGCTCTTTCGGGAGTGAGGTGCCGATTCTTATAGTTACTTATGCTTTGCACCTCCTGCGCATGCCTGGTACGATGTCGCATATGATTGGAAAGTTTATTTATCGCCTCTTTCTCACGGCCTTTTTAGTCGGCTTTGAGATCGCTATCTACCTAGCCGTCCAGGTCGCTTATCTGCGACCGGCCGGCGATATCTACCGAGCTGCCTGTGAGCCTAACACGACCTGCGCGCCATTCCGACCTGACGTAATTGCCCTCACAGCTGTCCAGGTCGCCGTAGGGGCTACTATCATCATTGGCGTGATATCGCTCGTCATGGCGGTCGTGAAGCGTCCTCGGAAGGCGTCAGGTAACAAGGATAAGTCCGCCACGACGCCAAAGGTGGAAGAAGCCTCCGATGTCGAGCCTGAGCTCGATGACGAAGCTTAGCTCGCAACAGATTGCAGAATTAACATATTTATCGTATAA
>CALKUN010000042.1 GCA_937996675.1 uncultured Candidatus Saccharibacteria bacterium | reverse complement strand
CGGACTGCCTGACTTCAGGTACACCACCTCCCCAAGCTTCCAGTCTCTCGTGCTCATCTGTGCCTCTGTTCGCGCTAGCCCCGTCGGACTGCGCGTGTGTTACTCGTGTAAGATCCTGCGGGAAGGCGCTGCCGACGCTGTGGTTGGGAGTCTGCCCGCTCAACACTAGGTACTGTCGGTCCCGCGCTCGTCGCTGTTGGTGGGCTGCGCCTGTGCCTTGTGCAGTGACATAGAACTCGTCGCTGACGCCAGAGTCTGAAACTGCTGCTGTGCGCGAAGCGAGAGTCTGTCGCGCTCGATCGACAGACCCAAATATTCAGGCGGAAAAGGCTCATGCTTCGCGCACGGCTTGTGCAGCGAGCAGAGGTCGCTTGGATCGCACCGCGCAGCCTCGGGGATGACTGTCTCGTGGCTGAGATGTTCGTAGGTCGGATCTTGAGGCTTTAGCGTTACATTACCAGCGCGCATTGTAGACAGCACAGCCTCTAGATACTGCTCTCGCTGGTACCTCTCGCACCCCGCCTTGAACTCAGCGAGCGTCGGCAACTGCGAAGGCTTCACCCCGCGCAGATCAAGCACTCTCGCCAACTCGGTGAAGATCTCCGGGTAGTACCAGCAGCGATCGTGCCCCTGCTTGTCGAGCCACGACTGGACGATCTGCCGGACTTCCGACGCTTCGATTTCGCGTCGCCCGAGCAGTCTGTCCGAGACGCGGAGACTTTGTTTCGAGCGCGACAACTCCAGCCCCGATACTAGCCATGCGACGAAAAATACGCACACCAGCGTCCAAGCCAGCGTCTCCCGAGAAAACTCCCCGAGGCCCGCAGACACTACAACGGGAGGATCTGTCGCCTTCGGCAGCGGCTTCGGCGCAGGCACGACGATCGGCTTGCAGTCGCGACTCTGAGGGTGCCGCTTGCAGTAGCCCTGCGGCATGTCTGGCAGTCCTGTGTCGCTCGTGAGAGGCGTTTCTCGACGAGAAAGCGGCCCAGCGACGGGATAGCACAGTCTGCACTGAGGATTCCCGCAGTAGTCCCAGTGCGTCTTAGATTCCCAATACTCGCCCGGGTGCGTACCGGTACGCACCGACGACAGCGCGCGCAGCTTGTCAGCCTGCACCGGCCGCCCTGAACGGCTATCCTGGGCGTTTGGACCAGCGCGCAGCGTCGGTGAGAGGTGTCCCTCGTCGGAAGAAGTCAGAGAGTCAGTAGCCGATGTTGCTTGCCTAGCTTTCCAGGGCGACCAGCAAGCAGCGTCGCAAACCTGTCCGACGAGGGGCATAAGGGGAAGCCTCTCAGACGGTGAGACTGAAACCGCTTTCGCAGGTAAATCAGACTCTGTCCGACGAGAGGCAGGAGACACGACGGCAGATCGCGAGGTCTCAGCGACCGCGATCTGCTTCCCCAGCCAGCGCACGGCGGGCGTCGCCGAGTAGCCGAGCACCAGCCCGAAGGCGAGGCACACGAGCACGACCAGAGCGAAACGGAGCCAGCCGATCGACCGAACAGCTGCCGAACTAGAATTTCCCATCGAGTTAGACTCTAGGCCACGATTCGCCAGCGCGCAAGTCGATCGCAAGAAATATTTTTAAACCACTGTTGCCTACACCCTGTGCCTTCCGCTCTAGGGCTGCACCTAGCCATACGCCCACCTAAGCACCCAACTCGCCTAGCAGCTAAGGTCAG
>CALKUN010000041.1 GCA_937996675.1 uncultured Candidatus Saccharibacteria bacterium | reverse complement strand
CAGTATGCTCACATTTCTCCAATCATCTCGCCCTGAAGGTGTAAATTCCAGCCTCTACTCTCAAGCGAGAGATAAGATCATTATGCCGGCATGACCGCATTGCATCAAAGCTTTTTAGTGAGATCTTTTCTGTCCCGCGTGTTGACGACTCGACACAATCCACCAGAGCGCAATGAGAGAAAGTACAGTCACTGCAAACCAGATTGGCATCGCCCACGACATACTCGCCTGTACGAGCACTGCTTTGCTCTCTGCTGCTATGAGTGGCGTAGCGAGCATCTGTGCAAAGCCACTACTGATCGACTGGAGCTTGATCTGCAAGTCCGACTGCCCGTCACCATTCATATCATAGGTATTGTCTTGGCTCAGTCGTATCCTCACATCCTGTGTGGTCCCGGGGATTCGCAAGACAGCATAGTCTGATCCAAGCTCCTTGAGCACAACGTTATAATCCTCACCATTCACCGTGATCGCCAGGCTTTGTCCCGGCTGCAAGCTGATCTGTTGTGCAGTTGCGGTGTTTTGTAATTGCACGACAGCTGGAGTCGCCGGCTGGAGCGCGTTCACGATAGGTGCTGGCACGACTGCCGGCAAGAAGCTCGTCGGGCGACTGCCAAAGCTAGGCTGGGTCGGCACTACAGGTACTGCAGTATCGATCTTGATGCTGCGGGCAGCCGTATAGGGCGTGACGTTCCCCTGACTGTCTCGCGCTTTTACACGGATGTACCAGAATCCATCTGCCAGCTGCGTAGTGTGCGTAAATGCATTCGTAGCCGTTACCTCGGTGTATGTAGTACCGAGAAAATCTTGATCACGCGACCACTCGATCATGTATGGGAAGCTGGCCAGTCCCGCACCCGCATCAGCACTCGCCGTCCATGTCCACGTGGGTGTATTATTGCTTGCCGCAGTTGTGTTGAGCGGCACACTCGGCAGAGTTGGTGCTGTCGTATCTATGAGTACGCTCCCATTGCTCAACGAGCTCGCGACATGACCTAGCGTATCTCGAGCCGTTACGCGAGCATACCAGGTGCCATCAGCGAGAGCACTGCCCTGCGTATAGTTGGCAGACGATATATTCGCTATCTCGGTATAGGTTCCAAAAGTCGGATCAGTTGAGTACTGAAAAGCATATGGCTGCGCCGCGAGACCCGCACCAGCATCAGCACTCGCCGTCCATGTCCAGGACGGGGTTGTATCAGTGGTAGGCGTCTGAGTATCCGGAGTGCCGGGTCGAGTCGGAGCGGTGGTATCGACACGAAATGCTACTGCACCAGAGTTTGCTACTGCATAGCTCGACTCTGCACCAAGATTATCGATTGCCTTCACGCGCCAGTAATACGAGCCTTGACCGAGCGTCTGCCCTGACGAACCGACCGTATAAGCGCCCACTCCGCTCGTACCTGCCCCAGCAGCTTGTCCGACCACAAAGTTAAATGAACCTTGCGACTTTGTACCAGACATATAATCAATCACCGGAGAAGAAAAGTTGGCTGTATCATCGACCTGAATGCGATAGGCTGCCGTATTTCCAGAGTCTGGGTCGGTGATCGAGAAAGCCAGAGTAGGTGCCGTCGCGTTGATCCAGCTCCCATCGGTCACGTTTGTTGGCGTGAACGAGGTTGGAGCATTCGGATAGCTATTTGCAGCTTGAGTTGTAATCGATACATTCTTCGTCGGGATATCAATCGGTGAGCTCACACTCCCATACTCAGCCACATAGCCGGGGAGCGTCATGCTGGCGCAAGGCAGATCATTCCACTTGCCTGAGCCACCTGTCAAAAACTGACCACAGTCTTCACCACCCGAGTCGTTAGGCTCTCCTGTCCCCCAGTTAGCATACCGCCCGCTCACCGCGCTCCCATTACTAGCACCAGACCAGAATGAAGTAGTGGATTCTGGCCCTGTCACCCACTTCCAGTCACCTTCGGTCGTGACGTCACTTGCCCCCATCCAGCCAGCATTGAGCAAACGAGCTGCCACAAAGTCATTCTCAGCTTGTGACGTAATTGTCGTGAGATACCCTGTCGCACCATATTTCGTACGGCTTTCAGCGTTTGTCTTTGCATTCTGCCAATTAGCCGTATAAGACACGTATTCGTAGAGATGGCCGTTGTCCGTGAAGAAGACTTCGCCGGGATTCACCATCGATGCCTCAAGCGTATCTGTACCAGTACCGCTGCGGGTATACTGGAGCGTCGCTAGCGCAGTATTCACACTTGTCATACTGCCGCTAAACTGAAGCGTCGAACCAGTCGGTGACCCTGTAAAGGTCAGGCCAGTAGTTGTTGTCATGGCAAGACTCCCGCTCGTCACGCGGAGCTTGACTGGCACTGTTGGGTTACCGGTACCAGTCACCTGTAGATCCGTAATTGGTGCAGCCGATCCGCTATAGCCCACAACAGCACTTCCGCCGGTGAAGTCTGGATCTGATGCAGCGAAGGCCGTAAATGGCGCACACAACCACAAGGCCAGCGCAAACAGCAAGCCTCGTACGATGTGGGTTTGTCTTGTTCTTTCTTTCACCACTTCACCTTCTTGCATAGATTTTAGCATAAGCGCTGTAAGTAAGCATACGGACCACACCATAATAAAGACCCGAGTCATCGACTCGGGTCTTTATTATGGTGATCCCGCAGGGAGTTGAACCCTGGTTACCAGATTGAAAATCTGGTGTCCTAACCGTTAGACGACGGGACCATGTCTTGTTATTATACTGAATTTTCTCCCGTCACAGGAGTGGTGAGCTGGTTTATCCTACCAAACTTTTGGCTTTTGCTCAAGTAGGTGTCGTAATATATTGACTAAAAGCGACTATGATGGTATCATTTCCAGGTTAATCGGCAGATCTGCCACCACCCGCACCAATACAGAAAGGAGGTCCCACATGGGATCTCTGAGACGAGGACACACCCCACC
>CALKUN010000040.1 GCA_937996675.1 uncultured Candidatus Saccharibacteria bacterium | reverse complement strand
GTCGTCTTACCGGCGCCGTTTGGTCCGAGGATACCAAAGACCTCGCCCTTCTTGACGGAGAAGCTCACGCCCTTTACCGCATCTACGTCTTTGTAGGTTTTCTTGAGATTTTTGACTTCTATAATGCCGGCCATAATGTTCTCAGTATACCTCTCACAAATAAACATGACTACTATTCTCCGCACAGCTTCTTGGCCCCAACAGCACACCAGCCATGAGTATAGGCCGGCCGGCCCAAACAGCGCTTGAACAGCCTCCAATTCGGAAGTGGACATAAATCCGGTCACCCCGATATACGGCCTTGATTGTGTTAGCATATTCCTCCTCGGGAATATTAGATACGATGCGTTCTACCTCCATGTAAATTGCCCAAATAAAGTCATGCATGCGTAGCTATGAGCTATATTGGAAGTTTTCCAGTAAAATAGTATCCATCGTGGGCCTGCAGCTCGCTGGTTGTCGTCGCTTCAGGGGCGCTTATAAAAGATCTACTCTAACCAGCCAGCCTCATCGTGGCCCACTATAATACAAGCAAGCATCCTCTTCGGGCCCGTAGCTCAGCTGGTTAGAGCAGTCGGCTCATAACCGATTGGTCGCTGGTTCAAGTCCAGCCGGGCCCACCATTATTACTTATCGCAATCCCCTCATGCTTCGCTCCAGGATCTCATGATCGTATACTGAATACTTGTTCGCACCTCTTGAGAAAGGCTTGCATCATGCAGGACCATTACGCCCTGCTGGGTGTAACACATACGGCGACGCGGGCCGAAATCCGTGCCGCCTACCTTGCCAAGATAAGAGCAGTCCATCCCGACGCCACCGGCGATCAAGCCGAAGACATGCAGGCCAAGCTGCTCACGCTCGCCTGGCACTGCCTGGGTGACTCGGATCGCCGCGCTTCCTATGACGCCATCATCGGCGGTTCATCTAGTGGGCCAAGTGGACCAAACGCCGCTGACGAGTCGATCGAGATTTTCGAGAGAATCGTCAACGAACTCGTGACTGCCGGACTAGACCGTAAGCTGGCGATCGACTTGACGATGGCTGAGATCAATCGACTGGCCAATATTCTTCTCGAAATTCTGTCATATCCACCTCATGCCCTCATGGGGCAAGCCGTCATTCTCGAATTGCAAACTCGGCGCATTGTCTATCACCCTGATGAGCTCGACCTGGCCGTAACGGCCCTCATCCTTCTCAGAAAAGCCGACTGTTACAATGGCTGGTTTCACAAAACACCCGATCCGATCAGAACATATGGCCATGAGTTCGACTGGCTAAAGAAAGGGGTGAGGCGTGACCGATGAAGCACTGCCCCAACCGCACAAGCTGTCCGTACATCGCACTCCTGATCCTAGCGGTCACGTCGATCGACGAGGTCCTGCCACAACCTGGCTCATCGCCTGCACGGGCTGCGAGTGGCACGTTCACGGTGGCCACCCAAGCAAAGCCGAGGAGATCTTTGCCGCCCACATCAAAGAACTGGCCGAGCGCGAAACTGCTTTTCACGAGCTCGTAGCAGCAGTAGAAGAAAAGTTGGCAAAACGCCATCCTGAGGATGTCATTCGTTACGGGCGAGCCTTTGGCTGGCTCGTGGCAAATCTCGACCCGGACGATGGAGCATCTCGTGAGCAGTTTGTGGCCGGAATCGTGCAGGTCTTCGATCATCAAGATGTCGATTTTGAGGTGTGCCACAAGATCGTCCATGCACTCCGTGGACTCTACGTATTCCTCGAAGCGCCCCGCACCAAAAAGACCACACCGGACCTGATCGCCCTCGCTTTGTTTGGCGAAGATGGCCCGAATTACGAAAGTGCCCCTCCGCCAAGTGGAGCACTTGAAGCCGGAGAACACTAACGTGTTCTCCGGTTTTTCATTCATTATGCGTTCAGGCGGATACATCGAGTACTCAGCAGAATAGTACTATCACTACTGAGTACACCGGCTGTTCAGGAGCGCCGGAGAGAGATGAAACTGCCCACTACCATAGCGATTGACGCCCACGCTACCCAATCCCCCAAAATCGTATAGAGCGTCTTGCGGTCGTTGGTCTGAACGGTTGCTGTCAGGGTCGTAGTCTGAAAGCTGGTATCACGCACTAAGCTCTGTCCGTCCATATCGTAGGCATAAATGTATCCGCCCCTTGCAGATTGCATAAAGGGCCTCGCGTTTGCGACCGCATGCAAGACGCCCATAAGCTCAGTCTGCTGATGATACAGCGGTGATAGCCCTATTGAGTCGAGAGCTGCCGAGTTTGATAAGAGTGTTGCGCCCCTGTCAGCCATGCCACGATAAATTTCAGGACTTATCACACCAGCGCATGCCAATGCTCCATAGGAAACATCGCCGATGCGATAAGGCTGCTCTGGCTTATCAGCTCCACTGACTTCTTTCTGAAAATTATATGCATCAATAATCTTCTGATTGCCTGTGAGCTTGAGCGGAACAGTCAAGAAGTAAGGTAAATATTCTCCGCCAGGAGCCAAGAACCATTTATGCTGTCGATCGAGAATTGACCCATCTGGGCGATGGTATGTCACATAGTTAATAAATGGTCGAGCTGAACGATCTTGATAGCTATCGATTACTACTGTATCGCTACTCTTTGCAAGGCGACTCATAACTTCTGCATCAACCGTTGGTCGAAACTCAAAATAATGCGAATACTCGGGCAAAATAATAGCGTCATAGGATTGTTCGGGCAGTTTACCCAGCGAGATGTTGATCTGCGGATCTTCAGTCCTGACATTCATGCCTGTTGCGAGCCCCACCAACGCAACAGTCTGCTCTTGGCCATGTGGCGTCCTCCAGAACGCCCAAGAAAGCTGTGTAAGGATGATGAGAACGCCTAGCCCTATTCCGACATTCAGCCTATTGCGTGGCGTCCAGATGAGCTGAGCCAGCCCGATAACGAAGAATAAACAGACGCCACTCAATATCCAAAGTCCACCGAGTCTTGAGAGGTACACAAAGGGCGTTTTGACAAGAAAATATCCAGGTGACCCAAAAGTAAGGAAGCTGCCGATTCGGCCCCAGTTGCCATAAATAATGATCGAGAATAATACACTCTGGAGATATTCGGCCGCTATCCAGAGCGTCGGAATAATCCAAAGTGCTTGTGGTTCCCGCCAGGACAACTTCAAACGTCGCCATAGAAGTACCATCATTGGAAAAGCCGTGGACAGGAAGGTGGCCATAATTATTACCGCGACGACGTAAAGAAGCTTTACTACGGCAGAATCAGGCGCTACTTCACTCAGCTTGATCGTCCGAAGCCACGACACATGATATGCCTCATATGCTATGCCACATATCCAAGCTGCTACTACTGGATGTCGTCTCGCGAAGCTCATGAGCGCACGCCAAGCCCGTAGGAATAGATCTTTCATGCCTCTATTCTACCTTGTCTGGAATAGATCTATGAGCTCGAGGCCGGTGCAGGATTTGTTGATGCAGACTGGATGTACATCTTGTCGACAGTCGTTGGAGTGACTGCTGGAGAGTAGATCTGGACGAAGACATGACTAGTACCGGTCTGGCCAGCAGGACGAGGATCGAGTGAAGCGCATGTCTCAAAGCCGCCAGCTGCAAGTGGTGAAAGCTGAGCCGGGTCAGACACAGTACGTCCGAGCTCATCATAGCGGGCAATGATCTGAGAATACGAGCCAGTTGGAGCGGTACCGCTCACACAGTAGGTATCTGCTGCAACATTATCGAGCGAAAAGTGTGATACAGACCAGTTCCCTTCTTTGGCAGATGTAATCTGCTTTGCGCCATCAGCCTTTGTGGTGAGCGTGCCCTTCACGAGGAGGAGCTTGTCTGCTGTCCAGGTACCCGTACTCGTTGGCGCTGAGGTGCCAGGAGCTTGAGTTATTGCTGGTGTGGCAGTTGGGGTAGGAGTTGGCGTTGTAGTTTCTATCATTCCGGCGCGGACTATGTATAACTCATAACTACCACCTGCTCTCATGCCCGCTGGATACGTTTTTTGGATACCAGTACTGAGATTATAGCTTGTGACTGGTGGCGCACTGTATCCACCTGAGATATAAAGAGAGGCTCCATCATTTGATTGGGTAAAGGTATCTGAACTAAATCTATTTTTGTCAGCAACAGTTTGAATGAAATTACTCCCTGGCAGTACTCGAGCCGAATTCTTTGCGATATCTATTTCAATCGCTTGATAGCAGTATTTTCCTGAGCATAGAGTACCCCAAGCTAGGCTATACATCTTTGTTTTATCATTCGATAGCATCAAGTGACTGAATGGATTAATGCTTTGACCAGCGCTTATTCCTGGGATGGTTATTGGGGCGCCCTCAAATGCCAGAGTGGATAAGTTAAGTCTACGAAATGCAAAGTCATATGTTCTGGTTGTATAGTTAAAGGCCGAATTCATAACTACATATGCGCTTTGTGTTCCTGGAATTGCGTTGAAGTTTTGCTCATACTGCATTGGCCCAAACCCACCGAAGCTAGGAGATGCTACTGTATCTGCTTCTAGAGACTTGATTTCGCTCCATGTAGAAGTTGAGTAGCTGGTTGCGACCTTATATTTGCCAGCTCCACCAGCGTTGTTCGTCGCAGTTAGTATGTTTCCATCACTACTTACTACTATTGCGGATGGGTAATCTACAGTAATTGATCTTATGCGTACGCCAGTATCCATATTGTAAATACCGATATGATCATCGTTATCGGTTTGATCTTGAATATAAAACTGTCTCTTCGCGGGATTCACGATGAATGTTTGATTATAGTGATTATCAGGAGTGATATCGAATATATTGATTAGTTTATTGAGAGAAGTATCAATTACCGCCACCTTATTCTTCAGTTCGCCTTCACACTTGTATATAAAAACTCGATTTACAGCGTTTGCTACTACGTTTCCACCGGATTGGCCACCGCATGAAGCTTCATTGGAGGCAGTTGGGTTTGTGAGCGAGAGAAATATTTCTTTTAAGGGAGTATTAGTGTTAGGCTCATAGACTCTTACGCTGTTCCAGCTAAACTCGTAGACGTAATCCTTTGTTGTGGTCGCAGCTTTGCTAAACCGAATAAACAAATAACCCACTACTACTACAAGCAATACGACGATAAGACCAATAAGTCGATAGTCGAACCTCTTAGAAGTCTTGAGTAGACTGCTTTTTGCTGTATTACTTTTTGAAGTTGTTTTTGATTTTGCAGGAGTGGATGAAGCCATAAGATCCCTTTGGTAAGTGTAGTTACATAGAGCTTATGCTATGGCTACATTAAGAGTCAAGTAACTTCCTGAGAAAAGCCTGAGCTAACACAAGACCCCTCCTCCGAAGAGCAGGGGTCATATGACGTCACATCGAAAGACTAGACAGTTGGTGCAGCAGGAGCTTCAGGTGCAGCTGGCGCAACCTCTGGAGCTGGCATGGCAGTCTCTTCGCCTTCGACAGCCGCAGCTGGCGTAGGGTCAGCGACAGGAGCTGCCTCTGGTGCTGGTGTTACAGCCGGAGCTGGGGCTGGAGCAGCTCCTGGAGCTGGGGTTGTAACGTCTCCTGGTGTTACTCCTGGAGTGGCTGCAGGGGTAGCTGCAGGATCTGCGGGAGGGGTAGTTGGTTCCATAATGTATCTCCTTTAGGTTTCATTCGTCTACTTTTTTAGTATATCACCCTGGCGATACCAGCAGTTCAATCTGTTACCAGAAACGCAAAACCCCGCCGAAGCGGGGCCTTTGCGTGTCTGACTCGTGAGAGGCAGTAGCTACTTTGCTTCTTCGCCTGAACGATCCTTCTTGAGGATAGGAAGGCCAGTTCGGGTGTTCTCTACTACGAGGTACCCTTCAGGAAGTGCATCGATAGCACCTTCCTTGGCTTCACGACCGAAGAAGTAGATACGCTGCTGACGTCCACCCTTGAGGGTAACATCACGCTGGTGTAGAAAGTAAGTTTGTCCTTTCGAGTTGGTGTGCTGAAAAGTTGCCATATCCTGTATTCACTCCTTTATTAGTTATGGTTCCAGGTTAGGTCAGGTTCACCTACCTGTCAACTCCTTTGGGATTATTTTTGCTCCAGATAAGAGAATGCCGACACCCAAAAAAGCCCACTCGATGTGGGCCCTTTGGGTAGATGAGACGGTCTAGGAGTGCGTCTGGAGCGGCTTGAAGCCACGAGCAATCAATGCACCAGCACCAGCCGCACAGAGCAAGAACTCAGCCAATCCACCAACAATAGGAACCAGCGAGATGATCGTGAAGACCAGGCTTCCCGCCAGGATAGCCTGGAACTTGTTTGGAGCTTTCTTGCTGTCCTTGTGTGTTGTAATCACAAGAATGTACCGTCCGAGGCTATAGCTCACGAGCGCCGGTGCGAGAATGAGGAGAGAGCCATAGAACATTGCGCCGAGCGCTGCCAGCGGCAGGCCGATGATTGTGATTGCTACGAAGAGAAGTGCCAAAGGCGTAAGCACCGTAAAGGCGATACCCTTGAGAACTGCTGCCGGCAAGTCGGTGGCGAGAATAGTGTCAGATGCCTTGAGAATACGAGTGCCCCATATGACCAGGCAGAGACCAATGACTATATTGAAAGCCAGACCAAAGAGAGCTGCCACGATCTTATCGCGGACTGGATTATGTTCGGCCTGCTTCACTTCATCGTGCTTGAGGCTCCCACCAATCGCTCGATCATTCGCTATGCGCGCCTCATTCTCGGAGCGATACGTCAGATCACCAGAGATTTTGGCTTGGTCATTCAAGCTAATATCACTTCCCGCTAGGTTGGCCGATTGCCCAATGCGAGCCGACATGTCGACCGTACTACCTGCTGCGTAGACCTGTTGGGTGATATCCCCACCGAGCTGTACCTTACTACCTGCCAGCGCAACAGCACCCGCTACCCTACTTGTATCCCTTAAGGAGACTTCACTACCCGCAGCATAAACACTGCCGCCGATTGTCCCGTCGACCTCTACGGTAGATCCCGCAGCATGGACACTACCCGTCACTGTACCTTTGACGATGACCTTATTACCGGCTGCGTAGACGTTGCCACGAACCGTGCCGTTGACCTCAACATCTTGTCCAGCGACCCAAACATCGCCGGTTACATCACCATTTACGGTGACAGTTTCAGCAGCACGAGCGTAGAGTCCATTAACAATTTGACCGGACGGGAGGGATGAGTTGGTTTGTTCTGCGGCCGCAAACGCGACGCCAGTAAGAGCCAGAAGAGATACAAGGACAACAGTGAGGGTTCGTAAGATAGGTTTCATAATACTTCTATTAAACGCCTAGAAAATGTAAATAACAAGCTTGACACGTTCGCCACCTGTTCGCTATTATAAAGAGCGAACGTTAGCGAATGATTTACGAAACAGCTAGCGGGTCACATCTCAAATATGTTGATACATTACCCGAGATCTGGCTGTTTAAATCATATAATCAATCTCGTTTTACCTAACAGGAGGGTGTATACCAATGTCAATCCAGAAGCCACTCACGAAGAAACAAAAGCGAACACTCGACTTTGTGGCATCATTTATAGAACAGCGTGGCTACTCCCCTAGCTATCGTGAGATCGCAAACGGCCTCAAGCTTAATTCAGTCGCAACTGTCGCCCAGCACATCGACTCGCTTGTTACCAAGGGACTACTCACCAAGGGCAATAACTCAGCCCGATCACTCATGCCGGTGACTGAGCTAGAGACTGAGATTCTATCCGATCAAGCCACCAAGCTCCCTATCTTGGGGCTCATCGCGGCCGGTACACCTATCGAGACCATGACCGGTCACCCCGAGACGCTGGCTGTGCCACCATTCATGGTTGGCAAGCGCAATAGTTATGTCCTGCAAGTCAAAGGACAGTCTATGATTGATGACGGTATTCATGATGGCGACTACGTTGTAATCCAAGAAAAAGAAACCGCTTCAAATGGCGATGTGGTTGTTGCTCTCGTCAACGACAGTGAAGCCACCCTCAAGCGCTACTACAAAGAAGTCGGACGTATTCGTCTGCAACCAGCCAATGCTACTATGGAGCCAATCTACATCACTCCTGACATGGACCTAAAAATCCAAGGTACAGTCATCGGCTTGATTCGTCGCTACTAATAGGTGTTCTCTAGCAATATATGTGTGAGCCGGGTCATACCCCTTCTCACGAAAAGCCCCTACAGTCTCGAGGGGCTTTTCGTATCGTGCAGTTTTGAGAATGGTCTAGAATATTCCCTCGGCGTGACGATAGAAAGTAATAAGCGTCGCAATCACATAGATGTTAATCACCGAACCCAGCATAGCACCGACGATATAGCCGACAGCAGCTAGCGTTGATGTCGGGAAGAGGAAGATTCCGCTGGCTGCTAAACTACCCAGAGCCGGTACCGTGTACTTAAGGCTGACGACAATCGCTATGACGACCGATGCCAGCAAGACAACCTTGATGAGCGGTACACGGATTTTGTCCCAGAAATGACCCCGTCGAGAAAAAGCTGTTTCCACGATCATCTCATTACGGGCTGCTGTAAAAAAGGCAGAGCCAAGCCAAAACAATGTGTACACAGCCAAGCCGACGGATCCCCAGAAGAGAATAATTGTTGCCCAGGACACTGCCGGGTTATCCGCATAGGCCTTGATAGACTGAGTGAGACTCAACGGATCGCTACCGGTCGTGTTATTGATCGAGGTAAAGATATTACCCCAGTTGAGGATAATGAGCCCAACAAAGGCCACTGCGAAATACATCACAAGTGCGCTAATACTCGGCAACAAATAATGTCGAGCACGTTTGAGTTCCAGGTCTCTCAGACTCTCACTCGCACCTGCAGCGGGCGTCTCTTGGGTAATCTGAGCCGACGTCTGCGGCGTCACTAAGAATTGTTCATTATCGGCCATCTTATTATTGATACCTCTTATGTCACTATTGTATCATCCTCTTTCGAGAGGAAGCTTATTGGGAGCGATACTTCTGCATCAGTATAAGGGTAATCGCAGTTGTTGACATCATAAGTACTGCACCCCATATGATATCAATAATCGTGACCGACACAGGCCAATTGCGAGCGATAGCTAGATTTGTCAGGTCGTATGTGGCGTAACAAATAATCCCAAGAAAGGCCGAGCGCATCAAGGCCAACGGCATATTCTTATCTTTTTGAGCCGGCAATATAACAAAGTACGTCAGACCTGCTACGAGTAAGGCGTACAGCAATAACCCGGGTGCTACATTGGCCTGTGGCGAGAGATAATCAGCCAAGGCGCGTCGATAAAATTCTTTTGCAGCTACATTCAACCAAAACAAATCGATGACCAAAAAGGTAGCGAGTGCCATAATGTAGCTCAAGAAAGTAGTAAGCATAGGCTCTTATCCTATCATGATTCTGTGTCGACCTGAAGCAGATTTATTGAGCCGGAAGAGGTGCCACCCGAATTATCGCCCCTAGAGGCTGATTCTATTTCTATAGTACGCCTTCACGCAAATAGAAGGGTGCTCTCATGTATCTCTAATGACTCCTCTATGATCGATGAGGCCTAGGTTTTTTATCGGGTTACTTCCTTGTTGGCTTCTTGGGCACATGCCCAGTTACCGCCCCCATCCCGATACCAATCAATACCCAAACATGCATAATATACAGCGTAGAAAATGTTTGATACTGAATAGCTAACGCCAGGAGGTATGCCAATACTACTGCCGGCCACTCGTTCTCTTGAGGAGTAACATGCTGCCATGCCTTATATAACTGCCACACAATCGTGCTGACCATAAGTAGGAACATCGAAAAGCCAATGGCGCCCGACTCGGCTAGCAACTCTAGGGGCTCATTATTAACGACTATATAACCCTCAGAACCCTCATACCCGGCATATTTATCTTTGGCGTAAGCACTAAAGTTACCGGGGCCAATTCCCAACCATGGCTGGCCCTGAAAGGCCTGCCATGCAAGATCACGATTTCGCACTCGATCATCTTGCGATGTTAGATTTGTGGCCTGATTTATCACAGCAACGGGCGCGGGTGAAGCAGATGTTGATGGCAACGAACTATCTTTACTCAATATTCCGAGACTATTAACATTTGTAAGTAGCAAGGCGAGCGTCGTCCCAAGCACGGTAATACCAATTAGTCCGGCCTGCTGATGAATATTCTTCCAATGTGAAACCCCACGCAGTGAGAGCACGATGAGCACCGTGAGGCCAGCTATTCCGCTGATGAGCGCCCCTCGCGAAACGGTCAGGGCGATCTGCGTAGAGATTGCGATTAAGAGCAGTGGACGCTCTTCTAGGTTATTGAGGAAACGGCTTGAGAAGTAAAAAAATGGGATGAGGAGGAAATTCCCGTAAAAAAGCGGCTCAAGTCCAGTCGATTGGATACGAGGAAATCCAAAAATCTCCTTGGTATATATATCTCGCAGCCCCGTCCAGCTCTGCGGTAGACCAAAGATATCGCCAAAATATTGGTAAAAACCAAAAACCAGAACTATCCAAGTCGTAATCCAAAGCGCTTTGCGTATAGCCAAACTATCTCGGTATTGCCACAACAATCCAACCGACACGCCAACGCCGGCCGTAAAGGCTGTAAATACCCAGACTGTAAGGGCCCGCTTCAGATCCACGCTCAGCAATGCCGACATGAGATAGACAAAGAAAAACGCCGCAAGCAAATAGTGGTGTAGCTCAAGCTTCACGCGAAGTTTTTGCTTGGCAAGCGTCACACTCCAAATCACAAGAACGAGCATAGCTGCACCGACCAAAAAGCTCAGACGAAGGTCTATCGAAGCACCGAGTACCCGCACTGGAAGAGATGGGATACGCTCGTACGGGAGCAAGAAAACAAGACTCGTCAGAAGCCCCGCGAAGAGCTTCTTGTATGTACTGGTTATCACGCCCCCTGCTTTGTCTATGCTCGCCATATACTATGCATAGTAGCATGTTCCCCGAGTAGGAGGAATCTAACTTTGTCGCTTTACCGCCTCAACAAACGCGTCTTGTCCTGACTTCCACGTAAACTTAGCGGCATGCCGTCGCCCTTGAGCCGAAAGACTAGTCCTCAGCTTCTTGTCACCCAGTATCTTCTTAAGAGCTTGGGTAATACTCCGGCTGGATGTCTCACAATAGACGGCCACACCACCTGTTGCCTCTGGCAAAGATGAGTTGTTGGTCGAGACAACTGGCACTCCGTGCGCCTGCGCCTCAATCACCGGCATACCAAACCCCTCGTATTTCACGGGGTAGGCGAATACGGCGGCTGATCTGTAAAGCAATTCACGATCACCATCTGTCACGTAGCCGGCCGCTCGTACGCCATCCGGGGTGTGCTCAGCGATGAGACGACCGATCTCTTCATCGAGCCACCCCTTCCCGCCCGCTAGCATGAGTGGGTACTCATCGCGCAGTTTTTGCGGCAGAGCCACGTATCCACGAATGAGATTGGCAATGTTCTTACGTGGCTCGAGCGTGCCCACAAACAATATATGTTGCTTTGGTATATCAATTCCAGACTGTACCGGCTTGACCTTCGGCAATTCGTATCCCGGATAGGCAACGGTCATTGTAGAAACGGCTCGACCATAATGATCTTCAAGCGACTGAGCAGTTGCCTCCGAACACACAATCAGCTCATCGGAGACCTTCACGCTGTGCTTCACACCCGCAGCCAGGAGCTTACGAAAATACCGGTGCGGCACATACTCAGGCACGTCCAGGTAGGTCGTATCAGGTATACACGTAATGATTCGGGCGCCCTTAGTCTGCACGGGCCAGGCGTAGAAGTTTGGAAAGATTACGAGATCAACTCTGTCGACCTTCAGCAGTGATTCAAGACGAGGCGCCAAGCCCGCGACGTAGAGTAGCCGAAATAGTTTTCCGGGCAGCTTCTTGATAGTAATTTCGCTCACGTTTTTACCCTTGATTCGCAATGGATGATCGTCGCCCGCGAAATGAAAGAATACAAAGTCCGTATCTGGTCGTTGTGCCACCAGACCTTTAATAAGACCCTCCACCCAATACGAAACTCCGGTCCGCTGTGACCGACACAAAGCAGTGGCTTCGATGTAGATAATTGGTCGTCTATGCTTGGTTGAATTAGCCATACTTGTTACAGTGTATAGGCATACCCGGCTTTGATGAAAGCCTTATGGTTCGTGAATGAAAATCAAAAATTCACATCAGTATCAGTAATAGGAGGGAAATTAATGACTAAACGCGCACTCATTACCGGTGTTACCGGGCAGGACGGATCATACCTGGCAGAACTCTTGATCGAAAAAGGCTACGAAGTACATGGCATCATTCGTCGCAATAGTACATTTACCACCGGCCGCATCGAGCATCTCTTTAGCGACCCGCACGAAAAAGAACAAAAGCTCACACTTCACTTTGGTGATCTTGCTGACAGCTCGGTACTCCAGAGACTCATCAAAGAAATCAAGCCAGACGAGGTCTACAACTTGGCCGCCCAGAGCCACGTACAAGTATCTTTTGAGATCCCCGAATACACTGCTGATGCCACGGGTGTAGGCACGCTTCGTTTGCTCGAAGCAATCCGTGAACACGCACCAAAAGCGCGCTTCTACCAAGCATCTTCAAGCGAAATGTTCGGTAAGGTTCAGGCTGTCCCACAGATCGAGACCACACCATTCTATCCCCGCTCACCATATGCCGTTGCCAAGCTTTACAGTCACTGGATCACAACCAACTACCGAGAAAGCTATGACATGTATGCTTGCAGCGGGATTCTCTTCAACCACGAATCACCTCGACGTGGCGAAACTTTTGTAACCCGCAAAATTACTCGTGCTGTCGCCGCCATTAAGCACGGCAAGCAAGATAAGCTCTACCTAGGAAACATGGATGCCAAACGAGACTGGGGATTTGCCGGTGACTACGTTGAGGCAATGTGGCTGATGCTACAGCAGGACAAGGCGGATGATTATGTTATCGCCACAAACGAAACCCATACCGTAAAAGAGTTCGTCGAGCGTGCCTTTGATCACGTCGGTCTCGACTGGAGTAAGTATGTCGAAATCGATCAGCGCTACTTCCGACCTGCTGAAGTTGACCTCCTCATTGGTGACCCAGCTAAGGCTAAGAAAATCCTTAAATGGGAGCCAAAGGTCACATTTGAAGGTCTGGTTGATATGATGGTCGATGCCGACATGGCAGCTTTTGAGGGGCAGATCTAGCCTACCATCGAGGTTCTATGCCGAGGACTCTGCGGACGAGCCCTTTTGCATAGGCAAAATAAATCCCTGCACTCCCAATCGTATATACCTTCAGGAGGGCTAGACGGTAATTACCTGGCCAGTATTTCTTGTAATAAAGACTTCGTGTCTTCCATTGAAATGGCGAGTTGATGAGTGTGAAGAGATCATATATAAAGCGCAACTTAGGTCGACGAACGTTTCGTCCGATCCAATTTTCATTAATGTCACCATAGACAATACTCTTATGGTTCACCCACAAGTCATAGCCAGCCCGACGAGCCCTCTCAGAGAAGTCAGCATCCCCAAAGTACAATGGAAAGTTTGCTTCATCATAATATCCGATAGCATCAAACACACCTACTGGCACCAGCACACCCATGCCCGTCAGCCACGTACTTTTCTGTGGCTCCTTAAAATCACTAACCTTACCGAGGACATGACTATTCTCGCCGGTACGCATTGAATACGAGGCGCCAAAAAACCAGACCGAATCTGGTTTTTGACGATCCACGACCATCGAGCCGACCAGGGCATGTGGATATTTCTTCGCAAATGTGACAAGGCTTGATACGTAGCCCCTACCAATTGTCACATCGTGATTGATGGTCAGTATGTAGTCTGCACCTTCTTTTATGGCGAACTTAATACCTTTGTTTGTACCCCCCGACCACCACAGATTACCGTTTCCTTTCAGCGTTGTAACATCTGGATAATCTTTTGTAAGAGTAGTATACGTGCCATCGCTTGAAGCGTCATCGACCACGATCAGCACCAAGTTTGGATAGTCTTGTTCGCGCAGAGATTCTACAAACCGAATTATCAGATCCTTCTGATTAAAGACCGGTACAACAATTGCAACTTTCGGATGAGATTTTTTTAATGTCATTTCTTAACCGATTACCTTATCGTATGATTTTATCGTGTTCTCAGTCAATGCGGCTACAGTGTAGCGAGATAGTACCCCGGGTGCCTGCTTAAGTAATTTCTGCCTCAGTTTACTATTACAGATAACATCTTCGATAGCGCTTGCGATCTTTTTAATAGAGTGTGGATCAAAATAAATAGCCGCATCGCCACACAACTCCTTGAGCACAGCTATGTCTGAACATGCTACCGGAGTCTTGGTGGCCATAGCCTCCAAGACTGGTATGCCAAACCCCTCAAACAATGACGGAAACACAACTGCCTCGCTAGAGGCCATGAGACTAGCCACCTGGGCATCAGTTACGTAACCATGGTGTATTACTTTATCCTCTAGACCAAGCTCATGTACTGTGTTCATAAGCCCTTCAAATTCTTGTTTTTTTGCTCCTGAAAAATGTAAGCTATACCCTGGATGATGGGCAGCAAACATAGCGAAGGCCTTGACTAAGTTGAGATGATTTTTGTGCGGCCAGGTTGCAGCTGGGTAAAATATTTGCGGCAAGCGCTTCGCATTTTTACCGGGAGCGTTCATGTTTATCGCAAGTGGCACTACATCAATCTTGTCGAGGGGTGTGTGATAGTAATGATGCAATTCACCGGCTGTAAACTGCGAGATAGCTATCACTCTATCGGCCTGATCAATAGAATGCGGGTAGATATATCTGCGAGCAACTAGATCGGGCTCACTAAAGAATTCCGGATGTGACTCATGTTGTATATCCATGATCGAAACGATTATTGGAAGTCCACTAATTCGAAAGCGAACTACCTGAAGTGGGAAGTGGACCAAATCATAATTCATTTTGTTTACCCCATACGCCCTCAGTAGAACCTTCCAAACACGTGTCCTACCCTTTAAGCGACGAGCTCCTGGTATCGCCTTGTACCTCACATGCATCGGTAGTTTCCCGAAATATTGTCGGTGAGCTGGCTGCACTAGTAACGTAAATTGATACTCGGCTGTACTCTTCTGAGCAAAGCCTACTACAAGGTCTCTCACGTACTGTTCTATACCGCCCATTTCTTTTGGGATTAGATCCGTCAAGTCAATCAGTATGCGCTTCATATAATTTTCTTCAGGCCCCTTCTTAGTGATTGATTAAATACCGCCAGTGAGTAATCTTTCTCTACAAGCTCTCGGGTCATTTGTGCGCGACTCCGCACCTCATCCCGAGGTTCTCCTGTCGCTCTCATGAGCTGCTGTTTAATATTAGCGATGCCGATGTCCTTTACGATGAATCCGGCCCCAGTCATGTCTAAACCACATGCCGGCGTCACAATTGGAATAAGGCCGTATTGCATGACATCGATGAGCGACCCGGGACTACCCTCACTGCAGGACAGCAGCACGACGAACTGACAGCGACGAATAAGCTTTCGAAACTTGCGACTATTGTGTTGTACAAAACCATGCCAGTGAATATTTGCTAGATCTTGAGGAGAGTAATTCTGCTCATACACGGCCTGAAACTTTGGGTCGATAGCTGTGCAGATGTGCAGATGTATATCAGTACCAATTACCGCCTCAATAGCTAAGTCCAGTCCCTTGTGTATGTTGCCGCCGCCGGAAAAGAACAATACATGTTTCTGTTTGCGCCCAAGCTCTTCGAACATCAGGTGAGCTTTTGGACTCGCGGCAATATTAAGGTGATGCAACGACTTCAGCTCCGGAAATGTGGCCGCTATAGTGTCATTCCCTAGGCAGATCAATCCATCTACTTTTGAGTAAATCTTCTGCTCGGCCGGATCTACGGGTCTGTCAGGATGAAAATTAGTATCGTGCCTCTTATTAAAAGCCTTCGTACGTTTTGCAGATTCGGCGTTATGAAAGGCTGCCGCTGAGCCTGACGCAAAGTAAACCGTACGCTTGACTGCGTTCGACTTCACGATCTTATCAAAAATGAGTCCTCCATGACCAACAAAAACATCGTAGGTCTCACCCTTTGGTAACTTGGAAGCATTCCAATCAATCACATCGACCAAATACCCACATTGATTAAGCCCCCTCACAAGCTCCACAGCCAAGCCATAATTGCTAAAAGGATAGATATTCTCACCGCTTATCGTTCGTTGGACCGGTGACTCTAAGTACGACAGCAGCGCACGCTTCGGAGTCTTATCACTAGTAAGGTTAACTTGTCGCAACATTAGAAGTCCTTTCCATGGCTACTGTCCGTGCGCCAATAAGCAAGAGGGTATGTTTTATATATACCAACTGCAAACAGAGCAGCAACTCGAAGTTGGAAATCTCTGTCTTCGTTTGCCTCGGGTATGAGCCTGTCTTTCTTAGCAGTATACCCACCGACAGCCTGCCAAGCCGACTTGAAGAAACTCGACGAGCTGTGCGTCATATTAATGTCATTCAACTTCTTCACCGTTCCAATATCTCTCGGTAGATATACTGAGAGTAGTTTCTTATTCACGGATGGCTCAAACTTGGGCAACCGCTTCTCAAACCATATACTAGAACCACCCAACATGGATAGCTCCGTATGCTTGGTGAGTGTCTCAATGATTATCTTGATGCTATCCGGCGTCAACGCGTCATCGTCATTGAGAATAATAAAAAGCTGATTTGAAGACTCGTGAACAGCCTTATTGATTGAACCATACTGTCGCAAATTCCGAGAATTGGTTATTGTCTTCACCCTCAGCAATCTATGCTTAGCTGCATCCTCGCAAATTTTTTGTATAACTTTAGCCGTATGATCGCTTGAGTTGTCATTGATAAAAGTCACTGTGATCACGGACTTTTTGTACGACTGAGTCACAATGCTCTGGTAGGCACCCCACAAGTACTCTGCATGGTTATAGCATGGCACGAGGATCTCTATGCAGTCAGTAAAATGTTGGGGTCGTTCCGGGAGTTTCTTATGCGCATTGCGTCTCTTAAACTTCTTGATATTGTAGGCCAACTCGGAGTAGTCCGATACAAAACTTCGGAGGACTTTTCGGTGGGCCCTAAGTAGTAGGTTGAGCATGGATCTTCCTACCCGCTGATGTCACTTGTGCAAGCGTAGCAAACTGCTCATATTGTGTATCGTCGAATCTATCTCGTCCAATTAGATTTGCAAGCTTCAATTGCTTTGGCACAGTCGGGATAGGGTTAATACCTACATGCTTGATGATTTTGTAGCCCAAGCGCGTATACATGTTCTGAATACTCTTGGTAGTAAAAAATCTCAAATGCGTACGATCTAGAATGCCCGACTCTTGATACTCCCATTCACCACCCATAACAAGAGCATAGAGCGTATGAAAGTATCGAATATTTGGAATTGAACTCAACACATAACCCTTGGGTGTTAGCTTGCTCTGGATAGATGCGAGAACGAAGAATGGATCAACCATATGCTCGAGGACATCGTTAAACACAATCAAGTCAAAGTAATCATTTGGCAGCTTCGGGAGTAGATCCACAATGTCTCCTACTAATACCTTGTCGAGTGTCTGCTTGGCCTTGCTTGCTGCAACAGACTCTATCTCGATTCCCCAACACTCAGCATTGCGGGAGTGTTTAATAGCAGCTGCAAAAATACCTTCTCCGCACCCTACCTCCAGAACACGCTTGGTGCTCTTAGGGACGTAGTCCAACATTTCTTGTCGAACATTTTGAAAATAGTTATGTGGCTTGTCATCTGAGCCAGACTTCATAATTGTTGGCATTTTACTTCTTGCCTTTTATGAAGACCGGTAATAGAACGAGTGTCTCCGAACTGACTTTTTGCGTAATGGTATGTGGGCCTTCCCACGTACCATCTACAAAGAACCATTGCACCTTTGCTGCTGACTGCTTACGCGCGACCTCATCAAACTCTTCATAAGACCACTCCCGCAGATGCCAGTAGTTTTTTGGTGAGCCATCTGGTTCTGTGTACTCAGGTCGGCGATTTGGTGTAGCAATAATGACCGCTCGCTTGGAAACTCTAATCAGCTCGAGCAAAAACGCACCATAGTCCTCAACATGCTCGATAACATCAATGCATGTCACCACGTCAAAAAATCCATCTTTAAAAGGTAGCTTTTTACCATCGTACAAAATGAGCTCTTTGATACGTGGATTCTTACCTATTAAACGGGCTTTGTTGTACTCAACTGCTTTTTTATCTACATCTACCGAATAAACTGAGGCTGCCTTGATCGACAGAACTCCCATACCGTACCCAATACCCATACCAACGTCGAGTACGCGATCTCCGTCTTTGACATAGTTATTGAGTGCGAAGTAATAACATTCTTTTTGGCTGAGCACTTCAACTGGACCGTCAGTGGTTGTGTACTCTTTTGGGTCTGGCTTTGTCGCACCTTCAGCCTTCTGGGCCAACGATTTAATGCGTGCCTTAAGCCGTCGTTTTATTTTTGGTAGTCGAGGAGTTTTGACTGAGTTAAAGTACTTTTGAAACGCTCGCGAAATATCTTTATTCAGCTCAAGATCTTGAGGGAGATTCACGATGTCCTTTCCTGTGCCTTCCCAATCGAGAGACCAAGCAGTTGAGCCGGCTGCGTGCTCACCCGTATCGAGGCCATTGTTCTGTACGAGATTCTTGGCCGGCCAGACAAAGGACTGTCCTTTGAGTGCCATATTGGTATAGAACACGACGTCCCAACAGCCATGGAGTCGCCCCGCTGCATACTCGTAGTAGGCATGTTCGACGTCCTGTCCGCCAACTGCGAGATCTGGCTTGTGACGATGTACCTTATCGACGAGCGAGCCTTGATGGAAGTCTATCTCACGCCAGACACGTCGCCATGTACCCCAGCCCCATGATGAAAATCGCGGCGCCAAGAACACATCCGCATCCCCCTTGCGTAGGGCTCGACTCGTAAATGGATATCGTAATCCCGTCACGCCAGCGATGTCGGCACGGCCAGCGTATGTTTTTAGTGCCCGACTCATGTAGTCATAAAACCCATTTGCTACAACCACATCATCCTCGATCACAATAGCAGCTTCATGCGCTATGAATACTTCATTCATTCCAGCTTGAATCGATTCGGATAGACCAAGGTTTTTCTTACGTTGTATGAGATGTACCTTTGTCCAATTGATACCCTTAATGAGTCCGACTACCCTTGCAATATTTTGCTTGTCCTCGTTGGTGCGGTCGTTGCGCGGACCATCTACAAAAACATAGAGTAACGGCACCTGGTTCTTCTTGAGTTGGCTGAGAGTCTTTTTGAGTTGAGTCGCCCTATTGAATGCAAAGACGACGACAGGAATACTATTCATACTATTATTCTCCATGTGCTTAATTGTAAATGATAATGCGATTACTTGAGGGCGCTTGACCCGAAATTGTGCTACTTCAACTTGGTGAGGTCTCGCTGAGAGGCGTAATAATTCTCATAAAATTCCGCCGAATCACTATATGGCCCCGTAAACTTATCAGCCTTTTTGTCATATCGATACGACTTGTACCCATACTTCTCAAGTATTTTGAAAACATCTGTGGCTGACGCACCAGCCCCCTTAAGTGGCACCTGCGATATTTCAAAAGATATATAATCAACAGCCCCTTTCTCTAGTAAGTCCTTTGATCCTCTGAGAGCTTGGAGCTCAAACCCCTCTACATCTATCTTGAGAAAGTTGATATGGGTGATCTTTGCACGACCACAGAATCTGTCCATTGTGACAGTTGGGACCTTGATAGTACCAACAGGCTCAACACCTTCAAATTCCGGCTTACCAAACGTATTCCAAGCAGAAAACTGCTCCGGAAAGATACTCATCGGAATAAGCTTTTCAGTATCCCCGGCTGCTTGCATGTACGTCTGCGTGTTCTTGATTCGATTAAGTACCATTGTTTCTTGCAACTGATCAAACGTAGCAGGCACCGGCTCAAACGAAAACACTTTGCCTTTTTCACCGACTAGCTTGGACATAAAGGCAGCATGGATACCGACATTAGCACCCAAATCGATGATCACATCATCTTTTTTTACGAGCTTTCTTATTGCACCAAACTCGTCATCATAAAAGCTACGGCTGATAGACTGCTTAATAGGTACTGTGTCCCAAGGATAGTAGATAAAGCGTATGCCGTAAACGTCTTCAAGTATGTATGGATAGGGTCGTGGCCTCTGTAATCGAGAGCGCAATCCACGCGATCGCTCACGAACCTTATTCATCTCGTATCGGCCTCTGTCGAGAGCCTTTTCTACAATGTTTCTATCCTCTAGATTTTTTGTTGTTGCTGCCATACCCTCCCCCAGAATTACTGCTTAATATGATAATCGAGATACATGAATCGTCCGCTCGTATTTGGCGGCACACCAACCCCATACACATCATACGGAGCGACCAGAAATACGGTTGCTCCTTCGACCCAGTCAAAGATAGTTGTGTTATACATATCTGATCCCAAGAAAACATTGAGCGTATAGGAGCCGGGCACAAGGTTTACATGATCGACCTCGATGCTAATCGTATTTTTGCCTGGCTTGTATTCAATCGCTGTACCGTTCAGATAATTGAGAATGCTCGAGATGTGATTGCCTGAAACGTCATAGAGGTCAATCGCTAGCTTGGCATCTGAGTATGTTGTCTTAGTCTTGTTTTGTACTTCTACATCTAGGATAATCTTACGGTTTTTAATAATCTGATTCTTTATCGTGATATCCGTAACCTTCACTTCGCCAGTACCGCGACGATTCGTGCGCTTAGCAATTGGCTCAGAACCGACACCACTCTGATGCTCCATGTAGGCTTCGACTACATCCTTTGTATCGCCAAATTTCAGTATCTTACCATCCTGCAGCCATGCACACTTGTTGCAGATACTTTGGATAGATTCCATCGAGTGGCTGACAAAGATGACCGTACGGCTGGAGTCCTGTGTAACATCCCGCATCTTGCCTAGGCTCTTGCGCTGGAACTCGGCATCGCCTACGGCTAGCACTTCGTCAACGATAAGGATCTCTGGATCGAGGTGTGCAGCAATCGCGAATGCAAGACGGACGTACATACCAGACGAATAAAACTTTACCGGAGTATCTAGGAACTTCTCTACTCCTGAAAATTCAACAATATCATCGAACTTTTCGCTAATTTCTTTACGACTCATGCCCAGGATGGCACCATTGAAGAAAATGTTCTCACGTCCAGAAAGCTCTGGATGAAAACCTGTTCCGACTTCGAGCAAACTGGCCGTGCGTCCGTGGAGACTTGCCTCCCCGGCTGTCGGCTCTACAATGCGAGAAAGAATTTTTAGTAGAGTAGATTTCCCAGAACCGTTTCGGCCAATGAGACCGATGGTATCACCTCTTTGAATCTCAAGGCTGACGTCTTTGAGAGCCCAAAACTTTTCTTTTTCAAGTTTTTCACCAGTGAAGAACTCTAGTGGCTTCTTGAGTCCAGAGATCAAAGAGTCTCGAAATGTAGCTGTCCCAATTGCCTGAGACTGATGGCCAATAGTGTAAGCCTTGGACAGTCCTTTAATCTCAATGATCGCATTTGATTCAGTCTTTTTCATATAATATCCGCAAATTCTTTTTCACGACCCTTGAAGTAGTACAGTCCAAGCACAAACATCATGACAGCTATTCCGGCTGAGAGACTCGTTAGTGACCAGTTGATTACGCTGTCTCCGAGGAAGCTCGCGCGCATAACATTGATCACACCAGTCATTGGGTTAAGATACAACAGCCACTGAAAACTCTCCGGAATGGATGCTACGGGATAAATAACTGGCGTTAAAAACAATCCGGTCTGAATGAGAAATGGCAAGACTTGCTTTACATCACGATACTTCACATTGAGGGCAGACAAGAATAGACCGGCACCGGAGGCGGCCAGAAATGTGATAAAGATAGCCGGCAGCAAAAGGAGAAGCCCTAGCGATGTGGGTGGAAACTTGAAATATATCATGAGTCCAGCAAAAACGAGGGTCGCAAATCCGAAGTCTATTAGAGACACAACCGTTGATGAAATGGGTGGAATAATACGCGGGAAATAGACCTTGGTAACGACCGCCTGATTGTCAACGAGGCTGCTTGCGGAGCGCTGTAAAGCTTGTGAGAAGTAGTTCCAAAACAAAAGTCCGAGAAATGAGAATATTGCATATGGCACTTCTTTGGCGCCAGACTGAATACCGGCCACCTTATTAAAGAACAATGTGAAGACAACCATCTGAATAAACGGCTGCAATATCGCCCAGGCTGCTCCGATTGCTGTCTGCTTGTAGCGAACTTTTACATCTCGCCAGGCGAAGTAGAAGAAGAGCTCGCGGTATTCCTTGAGCTCCTTCCAATCAATTGTTAGTCGTTTCTTGGGACGTATAATCACTGCTTGATGCATCCCCATTAGTATACTATACCCGTCCCCACCTGTCTCGATGAGAAACTGATCTAGTACTTATTTTTGTGTGCCGTGTTCGCGATACCAATCAATGGTCATTTTGAGCCCGTCTTCAAAGGTCGTGTGGGATTTAAATCCAAAGGCTTTTTCGGCCGTAGTCACATCAAGCTTACGGCGTGGCTGTCCATCAGGCTTACTGCTATCCCATGATACTTTACCCTCAAACCCAGAAGCTTTGACGATAATATCTACAAGATCCTTTATCGTCACTTCAAAACTCGAACCGAGGTTTACGGGGTCCGAAGCGTCATAGTTTTGCGCTGCGAGCAATATACCTTCAACCGCATCATTTACAAACAAGAACTCTCTTGAGGCCGTGCCTGTTCCCCATACTACAATCTCGTCATCGCCGTTTTCAATTGCGTCTACACACTTCTTAATGAGAGCAGGGATGACGTGACTAGAAGCTGGATCAAAGTTGTCGCCAGGACCATAGAGGTTTACTGGCAAAAGGAAAATGGAGTTGAATCCGTACTCTTCTCGATAACCTTGGCTTTGAACAAGCATCATTTTCTTCGCAAGACCATAAGGGGCATTAGTTTCTTCTGGGTATCCATTCCAGATATCATCTTCCTTAAACGGTACGGGCGTAAATTTTGGATAGGCACATACAGTTCCAAGCGCTACAAACTTTGGGATCTTAGCGAGATAAGCTTCGTGCATAAGCTGTGTACCCATCATAAGGTTGTCATAAAAGAACGAGCCTGGGTGTTCGCGATTGGCGCCAATTCCTCCTACCTTAGCCGCCAAATGGATCACAATATGAGTATTTGGGAAATCTCTGTAGAGCCGTCGAACAGCCTCGCCATCAACAAGATCGTATTCGTGATGCGATGGTGCATCAACATGTGCAGACAGCGCAGCGAGCTTGGCTCTTAGGTGCGTGCCCAAGAATCCTGAACCGCCAGTTACGAGAACATTTTTATCTTTCCAGAATGTAGCGTTAAGTGTAGACATAGTAACGATTTTACTCTGAAAACTTTGCCCGTGCAATCTGTTGATGACTAATTATCGAATGGTGTACCACAGTGGATATCCATCAGCCCGATACAACACAAGATTGCCATCATTCTGGAGAGTGAGGTATGCCCCCGCATCGGTCATAGTAGCCCAATAGTACTTGCCCTGTGCATCATAAAGCACAAGATTGCCATCTGCTTGAAGAAGTAAGCGGTCGGTCGGCTTATTAAATGTGCCAACGTGCCATGTGGCTCGAGTAGGAGAATATAGTACAAGGTTACCGTCGCCTTGCATCTCGAGGCGATAATTGCCGTTGGGAGAAGTCAGTCGACTGTTAGCTGGAAGGACTTGGCCAACCCGCAAAGTCGATGGCCCCGTAGCCTGTCCTCCCGTGACAGAGATTTGTGATGATAATATCGGACTATTAAACCAACTCAAACCTTCGGCCACAAGCGAGATTCCCTCTTGGTATTGGCCGGCATAAGCTGGGCCTCGCATCACAAAAGAGAATGTCCCAGTTTGCCCCGGAGCTACCTCTATTTCATTGAGAGCATCTGGCCGGGTGGCCGAAATCCATGTCCCCGCATCAAATATGCTTCTGTGATCATAGGGCAATCTCGTGCCGATCCGTACTGGATATCGGCCTCCCTGATACCAACTAACGTTGCCATCGTTGCGTACACTTAGATTGACGGTCGTGGTACCAGCAGATGCAAGCGTAGTGGGGAGCGTGCCTGCCGTCACCGTTCCGATGTACTGTGATGGCGACACGCGAAAGTCAAAGTGCAAGTCAATATCAGGGAGCCATGTGATGCCCTCCATGACCAGCCTGTAATCTTCACGAAAATTGGTAGGTGACCCAACATAAGGCGCTTGTACGATAAAGGAGAAAGTAGCATTCTCACCTGGAGCAACCGAGGGCTCCTGCATTGTTGACACTCTATGTGGTGCTATCCATGTGCTACCTGCAAATTGACTCGACTTATCAAGCGGCCGAGACGGTGCTAATCTCACAGGATTACTCCCACTATTAAGCCACGTCGTACTACCCGCATTCTTGACAACTACATTAAGTACACTTGCCTGTCCTGAAACAATCGTGCCCAGGTTTCTGTCGGTCGATTGAGAGACATAAACATAATTATATCTTGGCGTGTAAGTACTTCCCGCTCCCCACCAACTCTCCCAGATTTCATCAAAAGCTTGGTTGAGATACGGTGTGTAGCTGTACAAAGAAGCTGTGGCGCCGCTCTCTAGATACACTCCACTCCAGTAGCCATCATAATAAACCGTCGCGCAGGCCGCACAGCGCTTCTTACTTCCCTGGGTCATCGGACCACCATATGTGGAGGCAGCATCGTCTGGTACCATCCAATTCAGATTCCCATTCGCACGCTCTTTACCCCACTTGAGGAGCCAGCCGCCCTTGGAGAGTTGCCGAGCAACACCCATATCAGCATCAGTTGCTACACAGGTCTGGATAGTTGAGCCTCGGAATGTCGTGGTGCGCGGATTGGCGCCATCAAAACACTTGAAGCCAATCGCACTGGCTTGTCGCCACAACTGACATCCCCCACCGCCAGAAATAAGGCTGGATTCTTGCTCGAGCTTTGTGAGCAGTACGCGAGGATTAATACCGTAGTTGTCCGCTACACGACGAATGATTTGGGCGGCCGAACCAGTGCCGGAGTAGTCAAAGTAAGCTCGCACTGGATTGGAAGAAGGCATGTCATCGGTATAGTTCTTGAGACATCCGTTTGGGAACCCGTTGAGAAATCCCTGGATATCACTAGCCGACATGCTGCCACTATTATCAAAGACCGAGTCATCAATCATGCGTCCATTCGTAGCTGCATGAGCCGATGGAGCAAGTACTAGGAAGAAGCCGAATGTTGCTACCAGCTGTGCAATTCGTATCAGTAATTTCTTCACTATTTCACCTCCAAAGTTTGCGCACTACTCTCTTGTTCATTTCCTTTGCCGTCGCTCAACACGGCCTTGACACTATGTTGTCCAGCTTCGGCGGTCCATAGCCAACTTACACTCGCCTGGCCACGACCGTTATCTTTGAGGTCCTTCGTATCAAACGTTTTTGCATGTGCGCCCGACAGCACAACCTTACATTTATAACCAGCTTGCGACACGCAGGTGAACTCCACCTCCACACCGTTCGGTACCGCACCATTATTGCCACTCGACTTCATGAGGAGTGGAGTAGGCAAAGTCACCTTGGCTACCGGACTCGGGCTCGAAGAAGATTCGAGCACTTGATTCTGCTGATAGGTATTACTCGATGATTCATCGCTTTGAGAGTCATTGCCCTCTTCAGTCTGCGGGTTTTGCGCCTGAGCAGCGCCGTAGTTCACAGCTTTACGATCCTTCCACCAACGAATGCCAAAAAACGACACACCAACAATCACCAGAACGGCTATGACTGTAAGAATGATCCATTTTTTTTGTCTAGATTTTCTTGGATTGACGTCGAACATAACCCCCCGATTGAGTAAGCCTATTATAGCATAAGGGAAATGCCTATTTGTGAGAAATCTCACCAAGAAGATGCTCCTCGTCACCCATCGGTATGGTGATACAATGTAGGCATTATGACTACACCCTCACCCGCCACCAAGATCGAATGGACTGTATCAACCCGAACGGTCCTTCGCGTCCTCATTACTACCGTGCTGTTTGCGAGTGGCATCATGGCAATTGCAAACCTTCGAGACCAGGTGGCCTGGGTGGCCATCTCATTCTTCCTTGCCCTTGCCCTCACCCCGGCCGTAAACCTATTGTCTCGCTACCTCCCACGCAAAAGTCGCGGACTCGCCATGCTCATCGTCATGATTTGCACGATTACCATACTTGGCTACCTTATACTAGTCTTGATCCCACCTTTGGTCGACCAACTTATTAACCTCGTAAAAAACTTCCCCACTTATTGGAGTGACTTTATCCAATCCAACTCCGTTCTCGCTCGATATGCGCGTGAACTCAACCTTGCCGACCTCGCTTCTAAGAACCAAGACAAGCTCACTGGCGTTCTAGGTAATGTTGGTGGAGTCCTAGGTGGAGTAGCTGGTGGACTCATCGCTCTCATTACGATTACGACACTTACCTTCTTCATGGTAGTCGAGGGCGATAAATGGCTCGCCATATTCTGGCGCTATCAGACGCCCGCAAAGCGTGCACGTCGCCAAAAACTCGCTACCGAGCTCCATCGAACGGTTACAGGCTATATGGGCGGCAATCTTGCAACCAGCGGAGTAGCCACCGTGGTAGTCACGGCTTTCCTTCTAATTCTAGGTATCCCGTCACCGCTCGCACTTGGGCTCCTCGTAGGTGTCATCGATCTTATCCCGCTCGTCGGAGCAACGCTAGCCGCTATTATCGTATCCCTCTTTGCACTCGTCTATGGAGGTACGAATGCCGGTATTATCACAATAATATTCTTCATTATCTACCAACAATTGGAAAATAACTTGCTTCAGCCGCTCGTCTATAGCAAGAGCGTCAATGTTTCTCCACTCGTAGTTGGTATCGCAGCTGTGTGCGGTGGAGCCTTGGCTGGCTTCTTCGGTGCACTCGTCGCCATCCCGGTTGCAGCTAGTCTGCAGATTATCACCAAGCACTTTCTCGAGAATAAGAGCGCCTGGCTCGATAACCGCTAGGCCGTGATCTCTGGATAACGCTCTGGGTGTTTCTGCAGGTACGTAATCCACTCATTATCATCCGGGAGTGTCGTGACCTCAACAAAAATCCGCTGCTTAAATGAACCTACTTTGTCGTTTTTCTTGGCCTGAGCCTTCACGATTTCCTCTCGGGTGATACCCTTGGTATCTGCCAAACAATCCAGTACTTCCTGCAAATCTGCAAGCTCGCTGACGAGCTTATCCTTATCACCTAAGACAATCTCAGCCGACTCTTCGATGAGCTTATCCTGGAGAGCTGCCGCGTAGTCGTCGTCTGAAAGCTCGCGCCACTCCGGCTTCTCTCCCATATCCAACATACTCTGCAGTATCTTGTCGCGAATAAGCTTGCGATATTGGAAGGTTCTCATCATTGATTCTGATCTAAAACTTGTTCGGCATGTTGCTGTTCTTGTTCGAGACGGCTAGCCTGAGTCTCGGTCTCAACGGCTGCAGCTTCAGACTGTCGGGCCTGTTCTTCGAGCTGCGCAATCTCTAGACGGGCGGCATCGGACTGCTGCTTGGCCTCCTGCGATGCGCGATCGAGCTCGTCGGCTTTTCGTCTCATATCGGCAGCTTCTTGTGACTTTTGTCCGCTTTCACTCAGGAGAGTATCAGCCTCAGCTTGTTTGTTCTGTACATCCTGCCGAAACGTATCGGCAGCCTCACGTTGCTCTCGAGCTGTTTCACGTAAATCATCTGGTTGCATTGGGAGACCTCTTTATGGTTATATTGTAGCTCAATGAGAAAATTCGTCACATTTCGCAAGCGGCTTCATCGTCTCAATATATCTATCATATGTTTAGTACTCGCCATCGTCTGTATGATAATCGGCCTGCTTAGCTATCGACAGAATCTTATCACCGCCTACGCCAAAGAGCAGGCTATTCTCAGTGCGGATGCCACCGGACAAGACACCACAACCGCCATCCACGATCTCAAAATGTATAGCGAGAACCACATGCATGCGTCGGTGAGCTTTTGGCTCGAAGAGAAGTACAATCGAGATGTCATTGCTGCTCACGATGCAGCCACTACCGCCCAACTCGGCTCGATCAATAATGAGCTCTACGCGACCGCTCAAGCTACCTGTGGCGAACGGACCGACTCCGTGACAAAAGCCAATTGCATCATTAATTATATTCACGCGCATGAGCCAGCCGAGAGCCAGCTCGCCGCCAAGCCCGAGGCTCTGCCCGATAAAAAAGACTACGCCTACAATTTCTCCTCAACCGGATGGAGCTGGGATCTCGCCGGGATCAGCTTCACACTTGGTACCGTCGGCCTCTTCGCATCAATCGCCCTCGCCCTCAAGCACAAGTAGCCCTAGGCCGGAATCGCCACATCCTCACCAAAGTGCTTCTTCAGGCGAGCCTTGATCCCCCCAGGCTGTCTTTGCATTTCACTACTGAGCGACTTGAGCCCCTTGCCAGACTCGAACAATTCACGCAGCTTAGCATCCTCATCTTCGATCCATGGAGTATAAGCCTTGGGATATTCTTTGCGCATTTCGTTGATACGGTCCTGCCAGTTGCTGGCTTTTACCATTTCTTTAAGATCGGTCTTCTCGATGCGTTCTTTAGCTTTTTTGGCAAGCCCTGCAAACCTCTCATCAGCTTGTGCTGAACGAGCCCGCAGGTCAGCTTCGATCTCCAGGGCTGCCGGGCTCACCTTGAGTGCCATTTGATTCAAGCCACTCAGGCTCAGCGTAGTGAGCGACCGTACGCGCGACAAAGCAACATAGCCCATCCCCTCCACAAAGGCGCGAGATAGATTGATACGTGCAGCGTCGAGCGTCATCCCCTGGCTCTTGTGGACGGTGATCGCCCAAGCCAGGCGCAAAGGGATCTGTACGAGTGAAGCCCGCTTAGTGTCTCCATCACGCAGCTCCCATGTCTCTGGACCAACCACGACGATCTTGCCTGTGCGCAATTCTACGACGGGAAAGCCAGTCGCCTCTTCGAAGTCTGTAATCACACCGAGCGAACCATTTACGTATTTCTTATCTTGGCTATTACGAATACACATCACGAGAGCACCCTTCTTGAGCTCCAGCTTCTCAACGGCCAAGCATGATTTGCGTAGTGTCTCTAGATAGTTCGCCTTGCCAGTAGTTGTCATCTCAAAAATCTTGCTCGGAGTCGATAGTGCTGCGAGCTGAGTATGGTTGAGAGCATCGACGTCGACATTTGTCGTATGGAGCTCAGTGACATCCTGTCCGTAGCCCAGCTCGGCATTCTGTCGCTCGACGAGCTTCTCGGCATGGCGGCGGCGAATATCGCCGGCCCGCATAGCATTGAGAATATCGAGGAATTCGTTATCGTCCTGGCGGTGCTGTTCATCTAGATAGCACACGACCGGCTTCAGTTCATCCCACACGAATGAGCCAGTCACAAAGCCACCCTGTTCATCACCACGATTGACCGGTGGGAGCTGGAAGAAATCTCCGC
>CALKUN010000039.1 GCA_937996675.1 uncultured Candidatus Saccharibacteria bacterium | reverse complement strand
ATTCGTTTGGGACGCGCACCAGATCATCTACGCCGCGGTAGCTCGATAGCTCTGCGGTAGGCCAGTTGTGGCCATCTGTACTGCCAAGCGCTTTACACCTAGCCGTTTTGCGGTGGGCCATGTTTTGGTGGCATTGAGCGCTTCCGGTCATAAGCTCCAAAAGCAGATTCCTTCTGTACCATGAAAAGGAGCCCGACATGATCACTAAAACCGCAGCACTCGTCTTGTGGATTACCCTCGCCCTGGCGCTTCTAGCGAGTAGCCCGCCTACCCTGCCGCCCGCTGTCCCTGTGGATATGTCGAGCCCGGACTTGTGCTGATGATCCGTCCTCATTTGAAGGAGCAAGCAAAAATGACTACCGCCACGATACTCTTAACCCTCATCATCGCCATCGTCACAGCAGCCATGATGCTCGCACTAGCCACGGGCGCAGCCTTGGCCCTGGTGATTCGCCGCGCACTAGCCCGTGAGAAGGAGACGATATGACCACCACCCTAAATCGTGCCAATCGCAAAATTCATGCCAACAGTGTAACCGAAGGACCTATAAAAATAGATATGGTAGCTGAGTCTGCGCGGCTCTCAGCGCTCAGGGTGTTCGGCCAACCTTTAAGCACTGATACGCTCCAGTATTTGCTGTCTATATACGAGCGTTCTGGAAAACAGTTCACTGCTTTAGATATTGGTGCGATGATTGAACGTGATGAATCATTCAGATCGCACTTAGAATATTTGCCGCCAGTAACAGGAAGGATGCCAAAAGAGGGCAAGTGCGGTAAACCCGTATTTATTCAAGCACATCAGCGCAACGGACGCGGCAAATACGAAGTCCAGGGCGGCTACTTCTGCTGCTTGCAGCCAGGGCACGAGAAGGCGAGCAGGGATGCTCGTGGAAATTTCGTTTCGCCAAGACCCTGCGGCCATCTCCCATTTTAGCCCCGCGCGATCCGTCAACCATGGCCAACCGCAAAACACACTCCCGCACTGCAAAGCGTTCTGCATCCACTTTCCGACCAGCAACAGCGCTAAGGCGACGCACGGAGCGTGTCACGTTCGTCGGCACGCTCGACGGGCTGTTGCGTTACATCCTAAACCGCTTTCCCTACAACTTCCCATGGGAGCTGCATCAGGTGCAACCCTGCCACGCCCCGCGCATAGTCCATATCCACAGAGCGTGGCTTACAGCAGTAATGGCAGAGCTTGCGCAGCAATGGCCCGATGTGAAGGAAGCTCTACAGAGCGCTGGCTTCTTGTCCCCAA
>CALKUN010000038.1 GCA_937996675.1 uncultured Candidatus Saccharibacteria bacterium | reverse complement strand
TGGAAACAACTCAGGAAGAATTCTTCCACACCTTTAATGCCCTCCACCAAGCTAATAAACAGATCGTGATCTGTTCAGACCGTCCACCAAAAGAGATTGCTGAGCTCGAAGAACGTCTTCGTAGTCGATTTGAATGGGGAATGGTAGTGGATATCCAACCACCCGACCTTGAGACTCGAGTGGCTATCCTTCAGGAGAAGGCTGAATCAAAGAAGATTGGCTTTCCGATAGAAGTAGCTGAAGCGATTGCCGAGAAGATCTCTACTAATATTCGTGAGCTAGAAGGTGGTTTCAATCGAGTAATCATGCACTGTGAGCTCCACCATGTCGAACCCAGTATCGAAGTGGTTGAACAGGTTCTCGGTGGTACTCAAGTACAAACCACCGGTCGCCGCAAACCAAGCCCACGCCACATCCTCACTGAGACAGCCCGCTACTTTGGTCTCACTCTCGAGGATCTCACCGGTAAGCGCCGGTCGAGAGACATCGTTGTTCCCCGCCAAGTCGCTATGTATGTTTTGCGTGACATTCTTGAATTGTCTTATCCCCAGATAGGTGGACATCTCGGTGGACGAGATCACACCACTATCATGCATGGCTTCCAGAAGATTGAAGCGCTAGTTGCTAATCAAGACAACATTACCCAGGACATTGCTGAGGTTCGCCAGCGCATCACACAACAAGAAGCGGCGTCATTAACATGAACCTTGTAGATCTTTTCACAACACACATAGACCGATATTCGGTTTTTATACACAGGTCTTCTGTGGATAACATGGGGGTAAAGCGTGGGATAAGTTGGGGAGGAGGCGTTGAAAAACTGCTCATAACTTGTGGGTTCTCCCCCGCTTATCCTCAGGTTTTTTCAACCACTCAATCTTACCCCCATTCGCTCCCCCGCTCGTCCGCAGCTGGATCCCCCGACTATCCCCACCTTCTTCAGAGAATTCTCTCGATAGCCAGGTACACCAAAAGGCGCTTATCCACTCTATCCACAGTACCCATAACCACCACCACCACTAAATTTATAATAAAAGGGGAATCTCAATGAAAGTATCAGTATTACAAACCAACCTCTCGCGAGCTATACAACTAGCAAGTCGTGTAGTGGGTGCACGAACGAGTCTTCCAATACTTGGAAATGTATTACTCACCGCCAAGGATTCACAATTAATTGTTTCAGCGACGAATCTTGAACTCGCCCTTAGTATTTCTGTAGGATGCAAAATCGAGACCGAAGGAACTGTCTCTATCCCCGCTCGCCTACTGAACGAAACAATTCAAGCTGTGCAGAGTGACAAGCTTCAGCTGACCAGTGGTGGTGCAGAGCTCGAAATATCTGCAGCCCATATGAAGGCTACGCTCAACGGCATGGCAGCCGATGAATATCCAGTCATCCCCGAAGTAGATACCAAGAATCAACTCACACTCCCCGTCCAAGTACTCAAGGATGCCCTCGAACGCGTTGTCGTAGCTGCATCTCTCGATGAGTCACGACCAGTCCTAGCTGGAGTGTCGATTAGTTCTGAAGATGGTGGTATTACGTTGGCTGCAACGGATAGCTACAGGTTGACAGAAGAAAAGATTAAGCTGGAAGGCGCACCAGATATTAAGATCATTATCCCCATCCGAACTGTGCAAGAAATCACTCGCCTGCTCTCGAGCGCAGAGAATGACGAAGTGACTCTCACTCTTGGGGATAGCGAGATGCGTTGTGAAGTTGGTGATGTTGCTTTGGTTTCTCGTCTCATTGAAGGTAACTTCCCGAACTATCGTCAGATCATCCCAGAGAAAACCCTTACTACCATTGTAGTGGCCCGTGAGGAGCTTTCGCAGGCAGTGAGGCTCGCTGGTATCTTTGCTCGTGAAAGTGCGCACACGATTAAGCTGGAGGCGTCTGAGGGAAGCCTGAAATTATATGCCGAAGCCTCACAGGTCGGTACAAACAATTCCGATGTCCCCGCCCAACTCACGGGTGAGCCAATTGAAATCTCACTCAACGCACGATTTCTTCAGGATGTACTAGGAAGCTATAAGAGCGATCAGGTAGAGCTACGCTTCCAGGATAAGCTTGATCCATGCCTTGTCCTTCCGGTAGGCGAATCCTTCGAAGGTCTTCACCTCATCATGCCATTGCGCAGTTAGGAATATTCTCTCTTGAAGCGATTATCGCTGACTCATTTCCGATCCTACACCCAGCTCGAGCTCGATTGCTCGGAGCGTGTCTTAGTGATACTTGGTCCAAATGCGACCGGCAAAACAAATATCCTCGAGGCCTTATTTGTGGCTGCGACCGGCCGATCATTTCGGGCTGAAGATGAGACACTCGTACAGTATGATCAACCGGGTTATCGACTTGATGTCGTGCACGAAGAGGAAACCATTAGCGTCACCTACCAGACCCGGCCGAAGCGCAAAAAATTCCTTCGCAATGAAGTCGCTATCCCCCGCCATACCCTGCTTGGCCTCCACCCGGTAGTACTTTTCGATCCGAGCGATAGTGCACTCTTCTCGGCGAGTCCCGAACGCCGCCGCCGCTATATTGATCTCGTCCTGACGCAGACTGACCATTTATATCACCGGGCTTATGTGGAGTACCGCCGTATCTTGCGACAGCGAAATAGCCTCCTCTGGCACAATCGTCGAGACTCACTCCCCGACCTTGAGGATCAATTATTTATTCTCGATACGCAGTTGTCGGAGCCGGCTGAAACACTTTATAAATCTCGCCAAGCGTTCCTGAGTCACCTCGAGCCAATCGTAAAAGAGAAGGCCGAGCACATTAGCCAGAAGAAGCTTGATCTACGAATTGAATACATGGAACGTACGAGCGATCTCGGTCAACGACTTCTTGAAAATCGCCAGCGAGACATTGTGCTTGGTACCACCTCAGCTGGCCCACATCGAGAGGACTGGCATGTTTTGCATGACAATCAGCAGCTGAGCTACTCGGCTTCTCGAGGAGAAACTCGTACTGCCATCTTGGCTCTCAAGCTGGCCGAGATTGAATATATCCAGTCAAAGACCGAGCAAACTCCCCTCCTCCTTCTAGACGACGTATTTAGCGAACTGGATGAATCGCGTCGACACTGGCTGGTCGATGGATTGACCGATGTGCAAACCATTATTACGACGACCGACTTCGACCGTCGACTTGACCTCCCCGCTCAGATCCTCGATCTCACCAGGCCACTAGAATAGAATGATTGTATGAGCTTCGAAAAAATCGGTGATGTCCTCGGACAAAAAGATGTTGATAAGGCGGATGACCTCGTCGCTTTCTTTGCGCAGATTCGATCGGTTATCAAGAAGTATGCTGCGGTGAAGGTGGAGTCACTCACCTATAAGCATGATGTAATTGGAGTGACGGTAGGTGGCAGTATTGAGGCCTCAGAAATTCGCCTGAGACATATTCAGATTGAGCGTGAGATCAGACGACGAAGCGGACGAGATGTGAAGCGTGTGACGGTTCGGGTGCTTTAACGAATCTGAGTGACGACTTTGCTCGCTTCATCAGGGGTGAATTGCATTGGTACGTCCATTGGGCCTACATTAAAGGTCTTGAGATTGGCAACAAAACGGTTGTAGACTTCGATAATCTTGGCTTCTCGCTTGGAGGCCACTAGTCGATCATTTGGTGGTAGGTATGGCTGGATATCTACCATAATCGTAAAGACGTCATTTGGAAACCCATAGGTAATAGTGTGGTCAACATCAGAAGTATCAATAAGCTTGTCGATATAGGGATACTTTCGGCGGACATATGCATCAATATCGTCTTGGGAGATGCCGTCCTCTTCTTCATTACTATTAGACGCGGAGACAGTAAATTTTTGCGTGATGTTCTTGAGTGTTTTTCCATCATCGGCGACTACTTCGGGAATGGTCACGGTATAGGTTGTATCGAGGGTATATGCGGCAATCGGCGTGAGGCGGATAGTTTTGTCGTCCACGATTGTGACTACAATATTCGAAGGATTAATGATGGATGTGTCATTAATAGCATCAGCATTCTTGATTGATTTATTGAAGGTAATCTGAATCGTACTCGAAGGCGTCATCTTTTTATTGCCAGGTGTCACGCTCACAATATGAAACGTGAAAAAGTACCAGTAGGTATAGCCACCCAAGATAAGTGCTACGCCTGTCAAGAATATAGTGAGGAATCGTTTTTGAAATTGTGGATTCATTCTAGCTTCCTTTCTTTACAGAGACATGGATATGGTTACTGTGTTCGCTGGTTGTGCCAGATCCGTAGTCATGGTCTACACCTTCATCGAGGTTGTGTGCACCAAACTGCTCATTGACTCTCCCGTCCTTAGAGTAGATGAGTTCATTGATCTGGAACTTGTCTTTATTCTTGTAGAGATATGGATACAGAACGGCTGCATCAGCTTCATTCCCGATGTCGGCCGCGAAGCCACTGGAGTGATTTGAGATACTTCCACTACTCGTCTGGCAGTCGTGACCGGAGACTAAGGCTGAGATGCGTATCCCGGTCTTAGTGTCTTCGACGAGTCCTATGAGGAGCTTGATGAGGTTATCACTCATCTGGACCTTTGGTAGTTGCCCACCCTTACATTGCCCTCCTTCACGTAAGTCTTTTGGAATCGTTTGGTTATCATAGGACACGAGCGGGTTGTCGAGGAGACGCTTTACCAAGGTGGCGTGATCACCGGTGATTGATGAGAGCGCACTTGTGTCGGGCGCACAGGTACCCGTGCCGGTTCCTTCGGGTGTGGTAGGGGTAGATGGTGTTGATCCTGATGGTGAGGGGTTGGCTGACTGTCCACTGTATTGGGAGAAGAGTCGATAGGCTATCTTGATGCGCTCGGCCATCTTCGGGATGCCGGCTCCCTCGAACTTAATTTCAAAGTATTGCGTAGCACCTTCGAGGGTATTTTCCTGACGTAAGCCTGCAGCTATATATGACCGACTACCACCACCAGGGGTTATCTCGCGCCACACGTAGTCGAGTTGAGTGCCAAGATCAAACGGATCACGATCGTCAGCTGGATCATTAGGGTTACCTTTTGCCCATGCGAGGAGTGAAGCCCACCGTTCCGTGAGTGTCCACTGGGCAATACCGCGACCTGGCCCACCACCGAGCTGTGATTTCTTCGGATCAACCCCGCCTGATTCCCAGCTGAGATTAGCTACGATGCCGGCAACATGTACAGGGGTGAGACCTTTTGAAGGATCGCTAAAATAGTTCCAGGCTTTTTCTTCATTATTATTGCCTGCTACAGGGGTAGTAGTGCCACCGCTAATAGGTGCGCCAGGAGTGCAAGTAGTTCGCGTGACTTCTGCCTCCTTGTCATACGTAGGAGCTTGCTCGATATTTCGTCGTTGGGCCGAGACACCCGATGGTAGAGGCGTTTCAGCAGCCTGCACGATAGTGAGTGGCGCAACCTGATGTAAGAGTAGTGCCCAAATACTTATAGATAAGAGTATCTTTTTAATCATTTGCCGGCTCCTGTTGTGAAGAAGGGTGAGAGTTGTCGTGCACCGTCCCAGTTGAGTCCGATGTGGACGTGATCAACGTGGGGGTTTTCTCCAGAATATACGTGCAGTCCCTTGCGCGGTGTCCAGATTTGACGATTCCAGATTATTTCTTGAGCGCCGATATTTGCAGCATTCTGAATAGTCCAAAGGAATAGCTGATCACCGCGAGCTTTTTCAGCAGCATTTGAAACATTGAGCCCGGCATCAAAAGCGCGTCCTTCCCCATGGAGGCTGAGGGAGCTGCCGCCGCGCACACTACGGCAGTTGAATGTGCCGAGATTGCGGGTTTGGAACCGAGCGATCACATATTGCGCAAAAGCTGTCGTGCCGGCTTGGGCACCAGATGTGCAGCTTCGTGGAATGTCCACTCTGACCGTGCCATTTGGACCGGTTGTTCCTGGAATAGCCGTGATAGGAGTGCCGGCAGTTTGAGATAGTGTCGCAACATCACCGGTCAGTGGATCTTCACCGAATGAGTCGTTGAGTGTGATGTCTTCTACTGAGGGGTTAGAGAGATACGTGAGAGCCTGTTGTTCGACGTTGTAATAGTGAAAAGCGCGATACATGAATGATATGTCTGAGCGTACACCTGGATTGCTTAGTGAGACGGAGTTCGGATTGTTGATAATAGTTTGAAGAATGCCTGGATTCGCCAGCTTAGTGGGCGCATTGACGTCAAAGAGCTCACGACAAAAGTCCTTGTATAACGCAGCCTTTGATTCGTCAGGATGAAGTAAGTGATATTGAGATGGAATGAATTCTCGGAAGCATTTTTCCCAACCCAAGAAAGTACCGGCGACCCCGGGATTTGACTTAATGATAGCCTCAATAGCTTCAGCATTCTTAAAGCTATCCAATTTATAAAAACCTTCTGGTATAGCGGCTGGGTCAATCCGTAAGCTATTTATCTCATAGCTCGAGGTGGCTTGAGCGACTCGACTATCCCCTGTCAAAGAGTATGCGAGTGACGATTTGCTCCCCACAAGATTTTTTGCAGGATTAAAGAGACTGCCGAGTACACTCGCTACATTGCTGGCGATTTTTTGAGGCTTGTCGATGAGAGCCACGGCCAGTCGACTCGTCAGGGAGCTTGGGTTCTTCGAATCAAAGAGACGCCACCCGATTCCATTTATCTTGTCCTGGTAAGCGATGAGGCTGCGGTCTTCGGCCTCAGATATAACAGCTTCATTTGGATTGCTAAATTTTCCTCCCATGGCGAGAGTAAAACTATTCTTGTAAGCTTGCATACCTGTCGACATGCGGCTGAAGTTTTGGGTACCTTCTTCGGTGCCTGCTGTAGAGACATTTGCATTGATACGGACGTAGCGCTTGAGTATGTCGTTGATTCTGATAGAAGCAACCGCAGCAGTATTGCTCATTGTCTTACCTTTAGAGTCTTTACTGTATGCATCAAGCGTGGCGAGTGCTTGCTTGAAGTCGGGGTAGAAGTTGTCGTAGAAGTCACTGACTTGGGGGCGAAGTTTTTCGGCGGTTTTTTGCTCGCCTTTTTCCGGGTAATAAATATCATTGAAGTTTTTGGAGTTGAGAATTTCGCAGAGTGGCTTGGTGGCCCCGGTTTGTGGTTCTTCGCCCGTCACAGTATTGATATGGGTAAGCACCTTGAGAGCAGACTGTGTGCTGGCGTCATTATAGATGGTCTCGCCTGGCTTATAAGCCTTGAGGTTGGCAATACCAAAGATACGTGAGAGTGCATCGGAGTCGGTTGGGATCCCGACCTTTTCACCATTCACGCTGTGGTGATACTCTTGTGAGTTGCCCATACCGAGGACCTTGTAGGCGTCACCACTGAGTTCTTGGATCGAGAGAAACCTCGTCTGTGTAGTATCGGCATACGTGAGGGCTTGCATAGCGGCATTGATCTCAGAAGAGATGCGATCCTCGACTTGTGCACGGTAATTTTTCTCAGCAGTATCGTCGTCCTTGAGGCTGTATTCATTGATCTTGCAGATCGTACGCAAGACATGCACCTTGGCTTGGATTGACTCTACAGAGTCATCACCTGACTTGGCGAGGCTTTCATTTGGCATGTTGTAGTAATATACGAGCTTATCGGGTGGAATGCCGCACGTAAGGTCGAGCTTGGCTTTGTCGATTGCAACATCTAGATCTGGAGCATTTTGAAAGTTATAGCTGTTGGCGCACGTGCGAACAGACTGTGTGTAGCTACTGCTTTCGCCGTATGAAAAAAGCTCTACTCGGCCAGCACACAGATCGTCGTTTTTAGTCTTTGTTTCACTAATGGCGTCCGGTTCACGGCCACAGTTGTCGTTTGGTTTTTCGGGCGCTTTATCACTATAATCATCAACTTTACCGCCGCT
>CALKUN010000037.1 GCA_937996675.1 uncultured Candidatus Saccharibacteria bacterium | reverse complement strand
AGAAGACCGCCGGCGGGGAGCGAGCCTACGATATCTACTCTCGTCTACTCAAGGAGCGTATTATCTTCCTGAGTGGTGAAGTCGAGGATACTATGGCAAACCTTATTGTGGCCCAGCTGCTCTTCCTCGAGAGTGATGATGCCAACTCGGACATCAAGCTCTACATCAACTCGCCGGGCGGATCGATCTCGGCTGGTCTTGCTATCTTCGATACCATGGAGCTCATCAAGCCCGATGTTTCGACGATCTGCGTCGGTATGGCGGCCTCCATGGGTGCAGCGTTGCTCGCAATGGGTGCGCCGGGCAAGCGCTACGCTTTGCCAAACAGTCGCGTCATGATTCACCAGCCTTCAGGTGGATTCCAGGGTACAGCTGCCGATATCGAGATTACTGCTCAAGAGATCCTCAAGACTCGAGCTCGCGTAGACAAACTTCTAGCTGAGCGAACTGGTCAAAAAGTCGAAAAGATTGCGGCTGACTCCAGCCGTGACTATTGGATGGATGCCGAAGAAGCCGCTGCCTACGGTATGGTAGACAAAGTCATCACAAAGTCGTTGCCAAAGTCATAACCCGCAGGCTTCATCAGGTACAATAGAGCTAATGTATCGTGACGTATTCAGAAATTCCGGTTTCGTAAAGCTCTGGGGTGCACAGATAGCAAGCCAAGTAGCAGCTCAGTTGCTCAACTATGGCTTGCTTATCCGTATCTACGAGGTTGCAAGCGGCACGAGCTTCGCCAATAGTGCAGTGAGCCTCCTCATCGTAGCGATCGGTATTCCGGCGATCTTTTTGGCCGTGCCGGCGGGTGCCTATGTCGACCGTTGCGACCGGCGGGCTGTCCTCATCTGGACAAATCTCCTGCGTGCCGCGCTGGTGCCGCTCTTTTTGGTGGCTGATCAGCATATCTTGCCAATCTATGTGATCGCACTGCTCATCTCGGTCTTTTCTCAGTTTTTCGTTCCGGCTGAGGGAGCCGCCCTCCCATTACTCGTTGGGAAGAAGCACTTGGTGGCCGCCAACTCGCTCTTCATCTTTACGCTCAACGCCAGCTTCATCATCGGTTACAGCCTGGCTGCTCCGCTCATCGCGAGTAGCGGTATTCATGCGGTATATTTTGTCGTAACTGCTAGTTTCTTGAGCGCACTGGCCCTGTCTATACTTCTCCCGAAGATGCCAGCCCCAACCCGGACGGACTTCAGCTTGTTCGCAGCTCTCAAGGGCATACGCAAGGATCTCAAGGCCCACTTCAAGCATATCGTGGGGAACCGCAGCCTGCTTTTCCCGATCCTCCTCATCTCTATCGCCCAGACTATCGTTGGAATCATTGCTGCCCTCTCTCCAGCGTTGGCGCATGAGCTTTTTGGTAGGGGGTTGGCCCAGACTAGCCATTTCTTGGTCATTCCGGCCGGTATCGGACTTATTCTCGGGTCATTCCTAGCCGGACGCCTCTTGTCGCGTATGAGTAAGATTCGTTTGATCTACACTTGTCTCTTTGCAGATCGGA